>PKTV01000239.1 GCA_002868985.1 Desulfobacteraceae bacterium
GCTGGGCCAAAGAGCATCGCAACGGATGGTGGCTCAACCTGCTCGGGGGTGCAACCCTGTTGATTACTACGCTTCTGGCCGTACGTTTCATTTTGACCAAAACCGGTATTTGGTCTGGATAATCGAATAATATCGTGTAACGATTTTATAAGGAAACAGCTATGAAAAACACGAAAAAACTCGAAGAACTAAGGGGATTTGCCGAAGAGCTTGGGGCTGACCGGGCTGTGGTTATACCGACATCAGACCTGGTGATCCGGACCACTGCTTGGGCCAAATGCTTTGTCCCGGCATGCAAATTTTATGGCAGCAGTATTATGTGTCCGCCACATAATCCTTTGACGCCTGACGTCACGGAACGAATTGTCTCGGAATTCCGACACGGAATTTTGCTACAACTGGATGCCAAGGTTGGCGACTTCGTGGGAGACCAATGGCGCAAAAAACATGTGACCACCGAACTTAAACATAAAGAAATTGTCGCCAAACTCGAAGGTCGTGCTTTTTACATGGGGTTTCCTCTGGCCATGGGGTTCGCGGCCGGAGAATGTTCTCTATGTCTGCCACATACACCCTGTTCTGTGCTGAAAGGCCGGGACTGCTCCCATCCCCTTCAGGCTAGACCAGCCATGGAAGCATGCGGTTTTGATGTGTTCACTATTGCACGACGGGTCGGATGGGAGGTTGTCCCCATCGGACATGAATCCAAACAAGATGCCGTTCCATGCGCCAGCCTTATCGGCTTGGTGCTTGTGGTTTGAGAATCATACCCGATTAAATATCTGAGCCCTTGGAAAGTTTTTTAAGGTAAAATCATATGGATAACATCGATCACTACATGAACCTGCGAACCATCATCGTTGGAGACGTCAACGTCGGCAAGACGTCTCAAACTTTAAGTATTCTTAAGCTTTTTCTAAAGGCTGGCCATGCAGGAAAGATAGCAATTCTCGACTTAGCCCCCGGTAATATCCAGGGAATCGGCGGAAAAATGAAGCCGCCGCTGGGTGAGCCTTTGCTGTATTTAACGACATCCATCCTTGCACCCCGTCTTACGGGAAAAAACGAAGACCACACCCTAAAGTTGGCAGAGAAAAATGCAACCGCCATAGAAAAACTCTTTACAAAATTTTATCGGCAAAAAAGAGAAATCCTATTTGTCAACGATGTAACGCTTTACTTTCAGGCCGGCGATTTTGAACGTTTTACAAAAATCCTTGATATTACTTCCACCCATATCATTAACGCTTATTACGGGCATGCGTTTTCCGATTCCGAACTCACGCGGCGCGAAAAAAAATTGACGGAAGCGTTAATGAAACAATGTGACCAAATCATCGAAATGCCATTATAAATTTCCAGTTGGTTGGCTTCGCTCACAATTGGAATGATGGAATGTTGGGTTAATGGTAAAATTTGTTTTGAGGATAAAACTTAAAATGGATGATATCCTTTTAAAAATCAAATTTTCAGTATTCCATTTTCCCAACATCCAAGGCAAACGTTCGACCATTAAAATATTCCTCATATTTTCATTAAGTTGTAGAATTTTCGAGACGTCTAATTAGTGTCCATCCATAAATGAGATTTTTTGTTCAAGAACCCCCGCTGAAAAGAACGGGATAAAAAGGCATGCGAAAAAAATAACCACAGGCATATATTTGATATTCCGAGGATTATTTTTTGAGTATAACACAGAGATTGGAAAAAAGGGCCATTTATGGATAGACACTAATTTTTGTCACATTATTTGACGTTATTTGTCATACCATTTCAATCGAACAACTTCGATCGTTGGTCTAACTATTCATAAATATAACATATTTTCTCTATTATCTGCCTGGTTCAATTCTTGCATTTTAACTGAATTGGATGAAAATCATAAATGGAGTATACATATGAACAACAGTGTTTTTAAACGAATAATACTTCTTTTAAGTATTGTTTTATTTATATTTTCTTTAAGTGCATGTGAAACGATGAAAGCAGCGGTAAGTTTTAAATGGGGTAAAAGAACAGAATGCGAACATCATCTTGAAGCAAAAAAGACCCAAAAGGAATATCCCTCAACCTCATATACAGGCCCATGGATAATGAGCAAACAATAAATGTTGGTCTTATCCCTTCCTGAAACGGTTACGATACCCCTTACAGATCATTTAGTTTTTATCCTAAGAAAGGTCCTCTTTGAAAGAGCCTGTTCAAGAATTCGGATGGAATTTTTCCTTTAATTTCTGGTTGACAATAGGCGGCACCATGCTTTCGATATCACCACCAAACTGTGCTGCCTCTTTGATTATAGATGAACTGGTAAAAATCCATCGCAGACCCGTCATTAGGAAGACGGTCTGAACTTCTCTATTTAATCTTCGGTTCATGAGTGCCAGCTGAAATTCATATTCAAAATCAGAAACCGCGCGCATCCCCCGAAGTATGGCGATAGAACCTTTCTTTGACGCATATTCCACAAGAAGCCCGTCAAAAGTTTCAACCTCAATATTCGGATAGGCTTCAAAACTCGATTCAAGCATCTCTACCCGTTCTTCAGCGGAAAACAAAAATTCTTTTACTGGATTATGCAATATGGCCACGATGATTTTATCAAAAAGTTTAAGCCCTCTTTGCGCAATATCAACATGACCGTTTGTCACCGGATCAAAGGATCCTGGATATATGGCAATTTTTCGCATTTACTATCCATCCCTTTCGGTTTTTATATTTCTCCCCAAATAAAATGGGGAATTCAAATTTAACAAAAACGGCTTCATATCACATAGTTTAAGAATGAAACAAGCGTTTTTCCATGTTTTCTCTGATCTAAAAGATCAAATGCAAAAAAATCTGTTGGAATCGGTTCAAAAAGAGAGTGTTCAACCACAATACAGGCGCCTTTTTTTAAAGAATGACTTTTGTCAAGATTGAACAATGTCGATTTTATCAAGTTTTTGTCGTATGGAGGATCTAAAAAGATAAGATCAAAATTTTGTTTTTTTGATCTTATGCAATTTAAATTTTGTCTAATATTCCATTTGACAATATTGGCCTTTTGATCAAGCATGCATGAATCAATGTTTCTCCTTAATACAGATAGAGCCCCTTTTCTATTATCTACAAATACAACCGATTCAGCGCCTCTGCTTAGGGCTTCGATACCCAAAGCGCCTGTCCCTGCAAACAAGTCCAGCACCACCGCATCCAGAACACGTTGGGAAAGTATATTAAATATTGATTCTCGCAATCTGTCGGCAGTTGGCCGGATCGACATATCACGGACCGAATACAATTTTTTACCTTTCAAGGTGCCACTGATGATTCTCAATCCCATAACTTTTTAATTCGTTTATTCTCTTTATTATGAAAAAGTTAGATCGCTTCGCTCACAATTGGAATGCTGGAATAATGGGTTTTGAGTTAATACAATGTTGGGTTAATGGTAAAATTTGTGTCGACGATAAAACTAAAAACGGATAATATCCTTTTAAAAACCAAACTTCCAGTATTCCACCATTCCATTATTCCGTATTCGATAAAATCGTTAAAGCCTCAAAAAATAGCTCATTTTTCAATAAATTGTGGATATTCCGAAACGTATAATCATTAATCAGGATCTTGCGTCCAGAAGCTCTGTAAGATTTAGTTTTTTGAGCTTCTTATACAGATAATTCCTTTGGACCCCGATGGCTTCAGCAGTTTTAGTAACATTGTTGCTGTATTGAGTCAGTTTTTTTTTGATAAATTCTCTTTCGAACATCTCCTTGGCTTCCTTTATGGAATTGCTCGAGAAAAGCTGGGCTTCAACCGATGCAATATCATCTTTTGCTTTCGGATTATAGGGCGAGGGCAAATCATGTTCATCAATAACATCTTTGTCTGTCATGATCGTCAGCCGCTCAACCAGATTTTTTAACTCCCTGACATTTCCAGGCCATGAATAATTTAATAGAAGATCAAAAACGTTCTGGGTTACGACCTTTTTTTTACTCCGATTTTGTTTGGCACATTCATCAAAAAATATTTCCATAAGTTGTGGAATGTCTTCCACACGATTTCTTAAGGGTGGAACTTCAATGGGTATGACATTCAACCTGTAGTAAATATCTTCTCTGAAAGTGCCCTTTTCAATCTCTTTTTCAAGGTCCTTATTGCTGGATGCAATAACCCGGACATCGATACTTAATGTTCTGCTTCCGCCAACCCTCTGGAATTGCTGTTCTTGTAGAACTCGAAGTATCTTAGACTGAGACTTCAAGCTCATATCGCCAATTTCATCCAGAAAAATGGTGCCTTTATTTGCCAGCTCGAATTTCCCTACTTTTTTCGTACTTGATTCGGCAAAGGCACCCTTTTCTTGCCCAAACAGTTCGCTTTCAATGAGTTCTTCGGGAATAGAAGCGCAGTGAATGTCTATAAGGGGATAATCCACCCTTGAGCTGAGTTGGTGGATGGTGCGTGCAACCAGTTCTTTCCCTGTGCCATTCTCTCCGGTAATCAGTACCCATGCCTCTGTGGGAGCTGTTACGGCAATCTGTTTTTTCAGTTCTTGAATTGGAGGGCTGTTCCCGGTGATGGAGTGTTTTTCTAAAGTTTTTTTACGTAAATATTTGTTTTCTTCTTCAAGTCTCCTAAAATTCAATGCATTGTTAATTGCCACAATAACTTTATCAATTGAAAGCGGCTTTTCGATTAAGTCAAATGCACCGAGTTTTGTCGCCTTTACAGCAGTTTCTATGGTCCCGTGTCCGGATATGATGATGACTTGTATGTGGGGATTGTCTTTCTTTATTTCCTTTAATGTTTCAATACCATCGATGCCCGGCATCCAGATATCGAGCAATACAAGATCCGGCGATTCGGTATCGACGATTTTTAATGCCTCATACCCATTGGCAGCAGTTGTGACCTCAAAACCTTCATCTGAAAGGAGTCCGCTTAAAGACTGAAGTATGGAAGGTTCATCATCTACAATTAAAATAGTAGGATACATGTTATAAACTCCTTTGTTATCCGAAACGAATTAAACTCGATTCAACAATTTTTAATGTGTCTGTATCTAAACCGGTAGTTCGATAACAAATTTAGCGCCTTTAGGCTTGTTGTCCTGAACGCGTATCATGCCATTATGATCAGAAATAATGGTGCTTACAATGGTAAGCCCTAAACCCATACCGGTCTTTTTTGTCGAAAAATAGGGTTCGAAAAGACGCGTCTTGCCTTCATCGGAAATACCTACCCCATTATCGGCAATCTCAATTCGTACGATTTTAAGAATTGGATCATGGGCTATAGATATCACAATACTGCCTTCATTCCTTATGGAACCGATGGCATTATCCACAAGATTAATCATCGCCTGCTTTATCTGCTGCCGATCTAAATTAAGAACAGGGATATCATCTGTAACATTAAACTCAAAATTAATCCGAGGATGTCCTTCCTTGTACAGTGCAAGGGTTTCTTCAATTATGGGCGGCAGATCATCAGGTTTCGGATTTGCTGTGGGGAATCTTGCAAAAGAAGAAAACTCGTCCACAAGATTTCGAATCAGTTCCACGTGATCGGTGATGGTTTGGGTACACTCATCAAAAACAGGTTCTTTGATGTGATCTGAATATTTTAGTTTAAGGCGTTGAGCCGAAAGCGATATGGGGGTTAATGGATTTTTGACTTCATGTGCAATTCGCCGGGCAACTTCACGCCAGGCCGCCATACGTTGCGCCTTCTCGAGTTCGGTCAAATCATCAAATACCATAACCATGCCCATATGCTGACCTGCATCGTCTTTCAGAGCATTTACATGCATGATAAAACTCATCGGTCTTCCATCTATGGCCAGCTTTAACGGCAATTCTGCGGCATCATTCCGTGATGATTTAAGATTCTCCATGACGTCTTCGGCAAGTTCTAAAAGTTGTCCATCAAGAAGTTTTTTATAGCTTTTCCGAAGGATATGTTCCGATTTAAGATTCAGCATCTTTTCAGCCGATTTGTTCATGGTGGTAATGAATCCGCCGGCATCGAGTGTAATGACACCGGCAGAAACATTCTTCAAAACAATTTCCATGTATTGTCTTCTTTTTTCTATCTCAACATTCTGTTCTCGAAGCAAGCGGGCAGAAAGCTCAAGTTGATCCCTTCCAATGCGCAAATCCCTGGTCATTTTATTGAATGAATCGACAAGAGTTCCAATTTCATCATCAGCCACCATAGCGATATTAACACTTAAATCCCCTTCTTTGACTCTAAGGATTCCTTCAGCAAGTA
>PKTV01000319.1 GCA_002868985.1 Desulfobacteraceae bacterium
ATGGTTCAAATAAACACTGGATCGTGGACTGCGACATTCATAAGAAGACTAAACTAATTTCCATGATTAACTCTGGTAAAAGAATGTGCAAAGGGCATCTACTCAGGAATAAAATAACAGCCGAGCTTAAGAATAAGGTAGATATTTTTGGATTAATGTACAAACGAATTAATAAAAAGGAAGAAGGCTTAAATGATTATATGTTTTCTTTAGCATTAGAGAATGCACAATATAGAACGTATATTACTGAAAAAATTTTGGATTGTTTCGCAACCGGTACAATACCAATATATTGGGGTGCACCTGATATTGGGGATTATTTCAATAAAGATGGAATAATAATCTGGACTGATGATTTCGATATTGATCAGCTCAGCCAGGATCTTTACTATTCGAAAATGGATGCCATAGAGGATAATTTTGAAAGGTGCATGAAAATAGTTCCATCCGAGGATATGCTCTATGAGGAGATGATCAAATGCGGACTATAGAAAGGTTATGATTAATAACGCACCTTGCTTATGAAAAACATAACAATTAAAAACTCTTTTTTGTCCCCTATATTATTTTTTTATTTTTCAGGTTTTTTTCTTCTCTTGGTCGGCTTATGCTTTGATTTCTCCACCCTTAGTTCTGTTGAGAGTATATATATTTCTGATAAATTCAACAAAGCAAATGAACTCTTTTATCATTTAAAATACATTCTGATTAGCACTGGGGTTTATATCAGTCTGTTTTCTATTTTTATTCGAAACTATTTATGCGACCTTAATAAAGTTGATTTTACAATATCCTTTTTAATATTCGTTACATTGTTGCTTTATGCAATATCGTCACAAATCCGATATTTCGACAATGATGAGTATGAACACCTTCATAATGCCTGGATGATGCTCGAAAAAACCATCCCGTTTTACAGTCTCAAATTTACACACTTACCTTTTCTTGAATGGATAGTTGTTTTTTTTATGAAATTACAAGGTGAGTCTATACTAATAATCAGGACAATGCGGCTGTTTATGTTTCTATTGTCTTGCGGCTCTCTATTTTTCGTATACCACATATCTGTTAAACTTTTCCAAACAAACCGACATGGGCTCTTAAGTGTCCTTTTAATTATCTGCAATCATGTATGGATGGAAAAATCACTGGAAATACGTCCTGACAACATAATGGTTTTTTTTGCTTTAATCTCTTTTTTGGTATTGATTTATTATTATGAGACTCGAAAAAAAATCTTTTTATTATCTTTCATCATCTGTGCCATCCTTTCCTTTTTTGGAAAACAAAACGCAGCGGTTTTTTATTTCGGAATTTTCGTTGTCTTTCTGTATCAACTTACACTTTGTAAAAAAAAGCCTGCCTTTAAAATAGCTGTGGTTAGTTTGGTTACCTCAGCTATTTTGATAGTTGTATACCTTGTTCCGAAAGAATTTTTTTTATCTTTAGGTTTTAAACATTTGATACCGAGTGATATTAAGTTTTGGCCCACAAGATTTTTATTACAAATTTTTGAAAAAACACCACCCGTATTTATATTTTTTGTTGTTCAGTTATTTTTATATAAAAATGTTAAAATAATTATTCCTATTTTTAAAAAATACCTTTTTTCAATTTCTATTATCACTTTCCTGTTTCTATTTTTAATGAACCGGCCATGGCTTCAGGAAATGCTTGTTATGATTATTTTCATGTCAATACTTGGGGCCGACGCCCTCGTGCGGTTTTTTAATAGAAGAAGTTTTATTGTCTGCATCTTAATTTTATTGGCTATTGCTGGTCCGTTGCACAGTCGAATTATACGGAAAAGTATTTTATTAAATAAAACAATGACTAGAGATATGGCTACAACACAAACGATCCTTGATATTTCGGAAAAAAACGATATAGTTTTTGATGCTTATGGAAAGGCCATATTTCGGCACCATCCTCTGGAGCCCCAATATCTTCTTTATTTTCCAGAAAAGTTTTCAAGAACAAAGGAATTGAAAAGGTCAAAAACAAAATACCTGACCAAAGATGATGATTATTATACAAGACTTCCCGTTAACACTCTAAAATGGTTTAAAAATAATTTTGAGCAAACTACGGCAAACAAAAACATATTTATAAGGAAAGAACTTCAAAAGAATGATTAATAAATTATTTGCTTTCTCATAATATTCGAGAGTGCAGATACTATATTGATCTTTGCATTTTTTTTGGATTAACATAATGCCCCCAAATAGCTCCATACCTATATTTATTATCAATCTGGACAACCGACCTGACCGCCTGAAGAAAATAAGTTCCAGGCTGGGAAATCTACCCTTTATACGTATTGCAGCAATTAATGGGCAAAATCTGGATGAGCAGGAACATCTAAAACGGACTGTAAAAGACAGGATGTCAAAGAATGAAATAGCATGCATTTTAAGTCATAGACTAGTGTGGCAGAAAATGGCTGATGAAAAGATGTCTTATGCTTGTGTCCTCGAAGATGATGCGGTTCTCAGCAGTTCTTTCCCGAACTATATTAATAATTCCGAATGGCTTCCTGAAAATTTTAACTTGATTAGGATTGAGACATTTCTGGCTAGAGTTTTTTTATCTCGGCGAAAAATTCCAGCAGGAGAAAGATTGCTGAGACAATTAGGTTCAATGCATGCGGGTACGGCTGGATATATCGTAAGTTTGAAGGGGGCGGTCAATCTTTTGGACAAAACCCAATTTCTAGATAGTCCCCTCGATCATTTAATATTCAAGAGCACCTCGATAAACTCTGAATTTAAAGTTTTACAGATGTGTCCGGCATTATGTGTACAGGAAGATGTTTTATGCCCTGACACCTCTGAGTCAAGTGATATCGAAGAGATGCGGTCTCGGGTGCGTTCAAAAGAAAAAATCGACTTCATTCAGAAATTGTGGCGTGAAACAAAAAGACCTTTTATGCAACTGCTGAGTCTGCTGAGGGTCGTACGAGAAAATTTGATTATTGTACGTTACGTGCCTTTCGTGTGATCTTAATATTTGTACCCTTTTGATCACAATCAGGGTAAATTTAATATTATTTTCAAGTTCGAATAGATAGGAGATCATCATGGGCAAAATAGTATTTGAAAGTATTGAATCAGACGTTCATTTTTAAAACCCTATGAAGGAGTTTGCCGCGGATGCCCAGACCCTCAAGATCCGCAAAGACCCGCTTCTGGGAGGTACCAGTGTCTTTAATCCGGAACTCAAGGATAAAGCCCAGATTTTTTTCGGCAGCTGCAATCAGGAACTGATCGATAATCTAGTGTAAGAAACTTCAAAGACCTGTTTTTTCTGTGGTGAGATGGTTTCCAATAGTACCCCCCCATTACATGCCAGATTTCTCCAATGAGGGGAGGATAAGGGTCGGTGAGGCCCTCTTGTCCCCCAATCTTTTTTTCACTCGATATCTATCATACTTATAATAAATAACCGTGAAAATTGACACAAAAAATAGGGGCTAAGATAAGATGAAACTGATTGTTCAAATTCCCTGTTACAACGAAGAAAAAACTCTGCCGCAAACCGTTGCAGACATCCCCCGGCATATACCGGGGATTGACACGGTGGAAATTCTCATCATCGACGACGGCTCCAGAGACAGGACAGTCGAGGTAGCCAAGGAACTTGGAGTCGATCATATTGTCCGCAACACCATCAACCAGGGTCTGGCACGAAGCTTCCGCCTCGGCCTGGATGAATGTCTGCGCCAGGGCGCCGACATCATTGTCAATACGGACGGTGACAACCAGTATGCCGGCAAGGACATTCCCAAGTTGATACAGCCGATCTTTGACCATCAGGCCGAAATTGTCATCGGCGACCGGCAGACTGCACAGATCGCCCATTTCTCACCATTAAAAAAGACCCTGCAATGGCTCGGCAGCAGCGTTGTCCGCAAGTTGAGCGGGGTGCAGGTTCCCGATGCTGTGAGCGGCTTCCGGGCCATCTCCAGGAAGGCGGCCATCCGCCTCAACATTGTTTCCACTTTCAGCTATACCATCGAAATGCTGATCCAGGCCGGCAATAAACAGATGGCTGTTGCCCATGTTCCTGTGGATACCAATCCGCAGACCCGTGAATCGCGTCTCTATACAAGCACCCTCAGGTTCATCGGTTTCCAGCTTGTCAACATGATACGCATGTACGCCATGTACCGGGCTTTGAAGGTGTTTTTTTATATTGGTACGGTGTTGTCCATCATCGGTGCAATACCGATTATACGTTTTTTAATTTTCTATTTAAGCGGCGAGGGTACTGGTCATATCCAGTCCCTTATTCTCGGCGGCGCAATTCTCAGCATGGGGTTCATTGCTTACCTGGTCGGGCTTATCGCCGACCTTATATCCAACAACAGACAGTTGGTGGAGATGATCCTGGAACAGGCAAGAAGGATCGAATTGGAAAGGCTGAGAGAACAAAAGGAGCAAAGTAGGGAAGATTGAGGCAGTGAAAGGATGGGCCCAAAAGTATCAATAATAATTCCAACATTAGGGAGGGAAACGCTCTATCCTTTAATCGATAACGTCTTGAAACAGGAAGTGCCTTTTCCCTTTGAAATTATTCTTATCCCTCAAGTTAAACTGAAAGAAGAATTACTACAGGATGAAAGGGTAAGATATTTTTATGAACCGTTGGGCAAGGGATTTGCCTATTACAGGAATAGAGGGATAAAGGAGAGCAGGGGCGAAACACTGGTGTTCATTGATGATGATGAGATGCCGATGAATTATCAATGGATACGGCAAATAACTGACCCCCTCGTGAAAGGAGAGGAGGATGTTGTTACCGCAGGTGTTACTATCAAGTTGGGACAAGGTTATGTGACAGACTCAATAAGCCTTCTGGGGTTTCCCGGTGGAGGCGCCATAGGGTTTAAAACCATGTGGCATGTTGATGAAAATAACAATACGGAACATCTGTGTTCCGGAAATTTTGCAATTAGCAGAAAAACATTAAATGAAATAAATAACTTTTCCAACGAATACAGACATGGAAAAGAGGATGTTCATCTGGCCGACAAACTGATCGGGAATAAGATAAATATAAAATATATTGAAGAGGCCACGGTGTATCATATTGCCAGAAAAGGCTTTGTAAACTTTATCAAATGGAACATGTTAAGAGGGAAGGCCAGCAAGGAATATTTGGCTATAAACAAAGGAGGAGGCAAGATAATGAACAGATTTGCTTCCTCTGGAAAAATTTTAAAAAATGTAGCAAAAACAAGAACCAGGTATCTGCCAGGGGTCTGTATAATGATGTTCAACCAATATTTATGGGAATTTATAGGAACCCTAAAGGCTGATCAGTAAACAAAAAAAATCTAATAAGTGTCCGAATAAAAAAGTCCCTTAAGCCGTCTTGCTTCGAAAAGTTTATTTACCCTCTTTTTGCATTTTTTTGCAGTGCATAGCAGGTGAGGTAGATTTAAACTCAAATATGTTCGAATTCAATAAAGTTATATATTCTTTGGATGAAAATGGAGGACCGTAAGCTCAAAATTGCTATCCTTGGCAGCCAGGGCATACCGGCAAAATTCGGTGGATTTGAAACATTTACGGAACAGCTTGCAACACGGCTGGCTCAAAGAAGTTTTTCTGTGACGGTTTTTTGTGAGGCTGAAGACGACAATAATCCTGACACATATAAAGGTGTTTCACTCAAGCATATAAAAACACCTAAAATTACTGCCATACGCTCCATTTGGTTCGACACCGTCTCCATCCTTAAATGTCTGGGAAAGTACGATGTCGTATATATGCTGGGCTACAGCGTTGCCTTTGCTTTCTTCCTACCCCGGATATTTGGCGATAAGTTCCTAGTGAATATGGATGGTTTGGAATGGAAAAGGAACAAATGGTCGGCTTTTGCAAAAAGATATCTGCATGCAATGGAGCACCTGGCGACCAGCTTGGCGACTGTGGCTATTGCCGACGCCGAGGGTATTGCCGATCACCTGATAAAACAGTATGGCAGTCCGGAAAAGGTGGTCATGATCCCTTACGGGGCCGATGTAATAATAACAACACCTGACTCGAAAAAACTTATCTCCTTTGGCCTTGAGGCCGGGAACTACTACTTGGTCGTCTGTCGACTGGAGCCTGAAAACCATGTCCTGGAAATTATCCGGGGATTCTCCCAGACAACCAGCAGAAGGAAGTTGGTAATCATCGGTGATCATCACGTCGATACGGCTTACACAAGAGCCTTGACCGGCCAGAATGATGA
>PKTV01000500.1 GCA_002868985.1 Desulfobacteraceae bacterium
TAATACAGTCAAAAACAATTCAGCACAAAGAGGCTTCAGCAAGTGGTTTGGATACAGATGAAAAACAGGCAGGATATAAATTAACCAAACAATTGTCGTATGAACAAGAAGACAAGCTTTTAATAATGTTTTATGATTCGGTCAAAACTTCTGCAAAAGACAAATTACCACCGGTTCTTAATGCTTCATCCCCTCTAATTGAAGGCATTGAACAGGGACTCCAATCAAATGTGCCTATTGTAGGTGCAGGTTTAATAGGAGATTATGACCTTGGCCCCACGAAACAGTTTTGCGGCTCTTATGTTAGCAGCCAAAGTGTTGTGGGAACTATGTTAACCGGTAATTTTACGCCCTATTTTCGAATTATGCACGGTTGCACACCTTTAAGTGGTGTCTATCATAAAATTACAAAAATGGACAAATCTATTATTTATGAATTGGATGGAAAGCCTATTGTTGAGATGATTGATGCACTTTATGGAAACAGTGATTGGCGACACCAACGTCCCGTTAACCTTTTGACCATAGGTAAAAACCATGGAAAAAGATATGAACAGCCAATTGAAGAAAATTATGTCAACAGGCTCATTACAGGATGTTTGCCAAATGGAGAGGGCATTGGTATTTTTGAACCAGACTTTGAGACAGGGACAGAAATACAATTTATGTTAAGAGATACGGAAAAAATGATTGAGTCTGCAAAGAAAAATTCCACAGAGTTGATGGACCAGATAAAAGCAGATGGAAAGAAAGCTCTTTTCGGGTTTTATATTGATTGTGCTGGGCGAACATCAGGCTATTCTAATACCAAAACCGAAGAAGCTTCCGAAATTCAGTCGGTATTTAACCAGCATAATTCGCCATTATTTGGTTTTTACTCTGGTGTTGAAGTGGCCCCTCTTCTTCAAAAAAGTAGAGGGCTTGACTGGACAGGAGTGTTAGTGGTTTTGGCTGGAGAAAAAGATGATGGTTGAAGAAAATAAATCTTTAATAGAGCAATATTCTGAATTGGAACAGTCGCTAAAAAAAGCAAAAGAAGAGACAGAGTACTATAAAAATATTGCAGTAGAAACCGGGAGAATACGTTTACGAGAAATTGACCAATTATCAAGACTCATCACCGAACGCAAAAAGGCTGAAAAAGCGCTGCGTGAGAGTGAGGAACTTCTCAGAGCTACCGTTGAATCAACTGCAGACGGTATCTTGGTAGTTGATGAAAATGGACAGGTTACGCATACAAACAAGCGCTTCGCTCAAATGTGGGAGATCCCTGATGAACTTATCCGAACAAGAGAAGATAAAAAGCTTTTAGATTTTGTTTTAGGTCAGTTGAAAGAGCCCGAAGTATTCCTTTCAAAGGTTCAGGTTTTATACAAAATATCGGATGAGGATTTCGATGTGCTCGATTTTAAAGATGGTCGAGTTTTTGAACGTTTTTCGTCTCCTTTGATTCGAGATGGGCAGATAGCAGGTCGAGTATGGAGTTTCAGGGATATAACTGACCGCAAGAGCGCGGAGCGGGCACTGCGGGAAAGTGAGGGAAAATTTAGGTTTCTCGCAGAAAAGATGGTCGATATCGTTTGGACCATCGACCAGAATTTTCAAACCACATATGTTAGCCCTTCCATCGAGAACGTGCTGGGCTTTACGCCGGAAGAACGAAAACGGCAACCCTTCGAGGAAATGATTACACCGGAGTCTCTTCAAAAGGTCCAGGTAATTTTTTTAGAAGAGCTTCAGGGAGATAAGCAGGACACTGCTGATCCATACAGGTCAATCACGGTCGAAGTCGAGTACTACCACAAGAACGGCTCTACCGTCTGGATGGAGAACATCGTTAAGGCGATACGGGATCCCGGTGGAGAAGTTGTCGGGATGCATGGCGTCTCGCGCGATATAACAGATCGTAAAGAGATGGAGGAAAAGCTGCTAAAAGCCCATGAGAAACTTGAACGACGAGTGGAAGAACGCACTGCTGAACTTGTGTCAGCAAATGCGCAATTGAAACATGATGCCATAGAGCGTGAAATAGCACAAAAGGAATTAAAAAAAAGAGAGCAAAAGCTTGAGCTCCAGACCCGAAAACTGGAAGAAATTAACACTGCGCTGAAGGTTATATTGGAAAAAAGAAATGAGGATAAAGTTGAAATTGAAGAAAAAGTGCGTCTTAAAATAAATGAAATGATTTTACATTATTTAGTGAAACTAAGAAAAAGTCTGTTAAATGAATTGCAACAATCCTATGTAGATATACTGGAATCAAATTTGAATGAAATTACATCTCCATTTTATCAAAGAATGGCTTCTAATTTTTATCATTTAACTCCAAAAGAAATTCAGATTGCAGGCCTTATAAAGCAGGGTAAAACCTCAAAAGAGATTGCCGAATTGCTACAATCATCTCCCAGGGCCATCGAATTTCATCGCAATAACCTTCGTAAGAAATTTGGCCTAACTAAAACAAAAACCAACCTCGTTACCCACCTTTTGACGCTCAATTAATACAAGAAACAACCTGATATTAAGCACGTATTTATTTGGTATTTACTTGGGACTGTTTTTATCATTATAATTTAAAAAATTATTTAGGCAAGACTCTCCTGGTTAAAAATATATGAAATCATAACATATTTTGGTTCAATATAACCAAAATTAGGGATTCATGGACGAAAATTTACTTATATTACTCATATCCCTGAACGCAGATCTGGCAATGAAAAAAAATGAGACTATCATTTAAGGATGTCATACATAATGATTGAAATATTAAAAAAAATGTTTGAATCTAACCCGGAAAAATCGACAATTGTAATTAAAGATACATGTTCAGACTGCGGATGCGAGACAATCATTGAGATAACACCCACATCAGAAGGATTTGGATTAGAGGGTGGAATTTTATTTAAATGTTCACCGGACGAGTATTTAGCGAAGTGTTCTGTTTGTCACGATGAAAGCCCAAAGACAAATGACAATCAAAAAAGAGAAAACAATTTCATAAAGATATTAATTGTTGAAGATGAACCAACATCAAGAAAGACATTAAACTCATTTCTTCTTACCCTTGGTGAAGTTGATATTGCCGTTAATGGCAACAAGGCCATTACCGCTGTTGAAAAAGCCATTGAAAATAATAAGCCCTATGAATTGATCTTTTTAGATATCATCATGCCTGAATTAGATGGAATTACGACCCTGAAAAAAATTAGACGATTGGAAACTCAACATGAGGTAAATGAGCACGCTAAATCCAAGGTAATTATGACTTCAGCAAATACCGACAAAGATGTAATCTTAAAAGCGGCACATGCAGGTTGCACAAGTTATATGATTAAGCCGATAGATAAAACTCGTCTTTATAATGAAATTCGCAAGCATGGATTTGACACGCAAGAATAGAACCAATCTTACTTTTTAGGCAAATCGAACTCCTCAATTTTGCTCTTTGTATTTTTGAATATCTAAATGCCCCAAATAGCTAAACCCTAAACTTACCTTTGATATTCTTTTCAGATCGATGGACAATCTCGTCGCTATTTTGATAACCTCTATTTCATTATAATGTGTGTGATTCGACTGTAAAATTGAGTTCGTAGATTATACTGGATGCATACTAACTTATAATTTTATTAATAATTTTTTTTTCAATAATAGCAGCATATTATTTTCATATATATAATGTAACAGTTTTACATTGATATTATATATTTTGCGGTGAAGTGTAACGTTTGAATGCAACGATTTTAAGTATCGATTAAGAGAATTGAAACAAATCCATGGGAAGTTTCAGTCAATCTTGTATGAGGCAATTTTAAAAAATATCTCTATGTTTATCAGGGTTTCTTTCGAGTTACTTCTATTCTGTAAGATTTGATAATGGTTCGAATTGACTTTAGAAAATGGTTTTACTGGCGTTTACTTTTGGTTACTTGATTATCATAGGACGATGAACTTCGAATCCGTAGGTCCAAGGGCAGCCTGCCCCGTATTTATTACGGTGAATCCTGTCCCCGCAAAGAGGGATTTCACATCATTTATTTAAAACAAAGGTGTTCAACGAGCGTGCCAAAAATAAGCAGATGATAAAACAATAAGCATCTGCTTTTTTTGTGCCTTCCGGCAGGGTCGGACCAAGTCGGCAGGTTGAGCGTTAGCGAAATCCCGCCGCTTTTCAGGCGGGGGGAGCCTATCCCGTGGTTCATTCTTTAATCTACCTAATAAAAAATACTTGACATGCCACAATGTGGCAATTATTGTTTTCATAGATATAAAAATGCCATTTATGTCTCTGTTTTACTCCTTTATGTGAAACCCTTGGGAATCCCATTTTATCTCCCAGGGGTTTTCTTTTTGCCAGGGCCGCCTATCCCGTGGGCTTAATGGTTTACTCGGCAACATTGACCTGACCCCCAAAACCCACAGACAATGCAAACTGCATTCCCAAACTACTGCACACAGATCTTTTAAAAACTTAGCCACACCAGAACATGCATCAGAATTATTTCATGACCATTTTCTGATAAGCATATCCCACGTCATATTCATTTATTGATAAATATCCCCACCATTCGTCAAACTTTTGACGGTAGATATCATTTCAATTCAATCAAGAAATACAAATTAACCCATTGTAATATATCATTAAAACTTGAAATAAATTTTGTGGTACATATTATGCATTTGGTAAGAAACACCTTGTGTCGTAACGAATGAGTGTACCCATAATAGTAGAAAATTTATAGATTCCAAGTGTTGGGAGATGAAACTATGTTGCAAGGAATTATAGCAGGATGGATATTTATATTATTTATGGCGGCTTTGTTTGTTGACGAGAATTTACGTCATGCAATACCTAGTGCTTTTGGTGTTTTATTGGCAGTTGTTGTTGTTACTATACCTATATGGGCACCCATAGTACTGGACAATAAGCACAAGAGGGAAAAGGCAAAGAAACAAGTGGTCGAGATTGAAGTCTTTAAATAATCGAGACGAAATCATGAAGAAAATAATAGTAGCAGTTCTTATAATAGCCTTTATACCTATAAGTTATGCAGGTGCTGAGGATAAACAAACTGTAGATCCGGCCAAGGATAAAACAGTTACCTCATGGAAAGGATATGTCGTTCCTCCTGAATACAAATACTATTTTTATAAAGAAGGGATGACCGTTGAGAGTGAGAATAAAGACTTCTCAGAATGTATGATGGCGTCATTAAGAAAACCTATTGGGGTTGGAACATATGCCAGCAAACAACGCCAGGTTTTTTGGGGCATGAAAGACCCTATATATGAGTTCATGAAGATCTATATGCATTTGGGAATTTGTATGGAAGATAGAGGTTATGTCATTAAAGAACACTCAATGATTCCTGAGCCAGATCCAGATTTTCCAAATGATTAAATTTGTATTATGGAGGGTGAAGTATGGAAGATCCTATTCAAATGGTAAAAGACTCTTTAGACCTTATTAAAGATTCAGAGGCTAACCCTTCTGGTCTATTAGGGGAGTCACCTTCTATTGACAGGGTCCATTTAAATATTAATTTAAGCTTAAAGCTTCTCTGGTGCACGTGCATCTTATATTCCGGTCACCTGCATAATATGCCAAAGAAAAAAAAATAAATGTGCACCGGGTATAACAACGGCATTGAGGGAAGCTACCAATTAGTAAGGGCTTTGTAGGATGGTTAACCTATCTTCATAACCTTTGCATGGGGGCGATCCAAAAGGGTCGCCCTTTTTGGTTATCGGTTTACCATGTTGTCCAGAACTGCAAAGTCGAATTTAAGTAAATCATTGTATGTTGCTTCTGCTTTATCAAGTTCAACCTGCCACCAGATTAAAATATTATCAGTACGATAAAAGTAATGCTTAAGACCCATCCCTTCTGTCTCAAAATATATCTTATCCCCTATTTTATTATGTGTTAACGGAGAAAAGACAGATGATCCATTTATCATTTTAATAGCCATATTCTTTATGTTCGTTTCAGCCTTTTCAGCATTCTCATAAACACTCACGTAAAGAATATTTTTTGAATGGTTGTTCCCATAAATAGCAATATAGTTTTTACAATCATCAAGCTTTTTGCCATGCATTTTATTTATGATAACGGCAGCTTTTTTGTTTTGAATAACTTTAGCAAGATTCAACTCACCTAATTTCTGTGGAAGATAATTAAAATTATCAACAGTGCTGCAACTAAAGAAGATGAGAAGGCCTGCCAAAATTAATGGCAAAATA
>PKTV01000073.1 GCA_002868985.1 Desulfobacteraceae bacterium
CATGTCCATCTGTACCGTTTTTATGGATGGCTTCAGGCAAAAAAAATTGTACTTCAATGGTTTCCCAGACGCTGCTTCTTTGTTGTTGATGATGTAACACCCGTTGTTCCATTTCTTTGTCCTGGGGCATACAGGTTGCGATAAAGATCTTTTGTCCGGGAATCTGCTCCGCCAAATGTAGCGCATGGCTGCTTTTGCCGCTCCTGCATCCACCGATAACAAAAATTGTTTCTTTCACAAATTACTCCCTAATTGAATATTTCCGGGGAACCAAGGTCACCCGTGGACTTTTGCCGAGGGGGCTTTCGTCCACTAAAATTGTGCATCCATAAGCCGCTTCCAAAGTCTGGAAGGTGATCACTTCATCCGGAAGCCCCTGACACAGAACCTGACCCTTATGCAGCAGCAGCAAATGATCGGCATACATGGCTGCAAGATTGACATCGTGGGATACCATCACAACGGTAATGCCTTTTTCATTTTTCAGTTGTTCCATCAAGTCCATTATTCGAACCTGGTAGGCAAGATCCAAAGATGCTGTGGGCTCATCTAAAAGTATAATATCGGGTTCCTGACAAATGGCCCTTGCAATAAAGACCCGTTGTTGCTCTCCGCCACTTAGCTGGTCCAGTTTTCGATGCGCCAGATTTTCCAAACCGGTAAAGGCGATAGCCTGCCTGGCGATTTCCATATCTTTTTCTTCCTCGAGTCCCAGCATGCCAAGATAGGGTGAACGTCCCATGAGCACAATCTCGGTGACGGTAAAGGGAAAATCAGCAAAAGTCATCTGAGGAACAAATGCAATGATCCGTGCCAAAGCTTTGCGATGATACTGATCGATGGAGCGATTCTGGATCTTTAACTCACCGTTTCGAGGCTTTAGAAGTCCGGATATTATTTTCATCAATGTGGTTTTGCCTGAGCCGTTGGGACCGATGATAATAAAAAAATCTTGCTTGGGTACCTGAAAGGAAACATTTTTAAGAACCAGGTCTTCTCCAAAGGAATGACTTAGATTTTTTGTAGTAATTGCGGTATTCATCTTCTGGATCTTTTCAATAAATAGATAAACAGCGGTGCACCGATCATGGCAGTTATAACGCCGGCAGGCATCTCTCCCTGTCTTGGAAGCGTTCGTGCCAGTAAATCACAAAAAACCATATAAGTGCCTCCGCCAAACACACATGCCGGGACCAGCACCCGATGATCCGGCCCGAAAACAAGCCGAAGCAGATGCGGCATGACAAGACCGACAAATCCCACAAGGCCACAGTATGACACTGTTGCGCTGACCATAAATGATGTTGCCACTAAAAGCGTAAACGTGACCGCTTTTATGTTTACGCCCAGTGTCTGTGCCATTTCCTTTCCCATGAGGAGCAGATTCATTGGGTTGGAAAGCCAGAAAACAAGAAGAAAACAGGGCAAGAGTGTTGCAGCAAGAATTCCGACATGTTTCATATCTACCATGGAAAGATCCCCCATCAGCCAGAAAATGATGTTGTGGAGTCTGGAGTCCTGGGTCATGGAAACTAAAAACATAATCACTGCCCCGCAAAATGCATTCACCATTACTCCTGAAAGCAGAAGGGCGTCTTTTTTCAGGATCGTTTGTCCTGAAGACATGGCCAGTATTAAAAGAAGTGTAGCAATACTTCCGGTAAAAGCCATAAGACTTACACCCGGGAACCGGGAAAAGCCCATGAGGATGCCGATAATTGCCCCGATAGCCGAACCTCCTGAAATACCGAGAATATACGGTTCTGCCAGCGGGTTGCGAAGCAAGGCCTGAAAAACAAGGCCTCCCAGAGAAAGTGCAGCGCCCACCAGAGCAGCCAGAAGCACCCTTGGAAAGCGGATTTGCCAGATAATTGTATACAGCATGGACTCCGAATCTTTTGTACCCAGCAAGTTTTTAAAAACATCCTTGATGCCACTATCGGTAGATCCCATGGAAATTCCCAGGACGATGGCAAAACCCAGTAATAGCATCAGCAGAGAAGAAGCTGCTACAATTCGTTTGATAAGAAAAGGTGTTTTGGTATTCACTGGATTTTTTCAACAAGCTCCGGGTGGATCAGCCGTATTAATAGTTCGAGACCGTCCACCAGTCGGGGCGTGGGACGGTCGAAAAAATTGGAATCTTCAACATAAATGCGCTGGTTTCGAACTGCGGGCATATTGGGCCATTTTTCCCATTCTGCCTTGACCTTTTCAAATACCGCACTTCGTGCCATGGAAGTGATAATAATGATTTCCGGTGAGAGTGCCAGAACCTTTTCGAGACTAAACCGAGGATACGGTATGGGGCCTGCTGCAAGGTTGGTCCCTCCGGCAATAACAATGAGTTCATGGATAAAGGTGTGGGTTCCCGCGGAAACGATGGGCGAAACACCGATTTGAAGAAAGACCCTGGGACGATGTGTGGTCTTTGCAACCAGAGACTTTACCTTTTGAATTCTCAAATCCATGTTCTGCACCAGTTGATTGGCTCTATTTTTGGCATTTAGAAGTGTGCCGATTTCCAGAACTGTTTTCATGATGGTTTCTAAATTGTTGGGGTCCACGGCATATACGGGTATTTTCAAAGACTCGAGCCGCTGCGCGATCACTCGTGGATTGCCATCTTTGATTGCAATGCAAAGATCCGGCTTCAAGGCCACTATTTTCTCCAGATCGAGATGAACATAAGAACCGACTTTAGGTAGTTTTGCGGCTTCGGGGGGAAAATCACTGTACGTTGTCACTCCTTGTAAACGGTGACCTTGATCCAAAGCAAAAACAATCTCAGTGATACTTGGGGCAAGAGATACCACCCGCTGAGGTTTATCCGGAACCGTGACGTGCCGTCCCAACTGATCGGTTATAGTTTTCGCAACAGATGTGGCTTTCAATGAAATTAAAGGTAATATCGCCATCATGAAAACGATGGTTATGTATTTAAAAGTTGTCATTTCGTAACATTTAGCCTTTTAAAATCATTACCGCTTCCTTTGAAATCGATCTGTTTCAAAGGACCAAACGATTACATCATTTCTTTAATCAAAAAAAAACCGGACCGAAATACATCGATCCGGGAATGTCCCTGTTTATCCTCAAGATCATTTGACACCTCATCTCCTCGAAGGCTTCATCCTCTGTCCAGGCAGGTCTTCTGACTTTCCCGCCCTATTAGCGACCTTCCCATCTTTAATTATAAGACAGTGGTACATCAATGCTAAGAGGGTTCCTTTTTCCAGTAAAATTTAGAAAAAGGTGGGATTACAGCGGCGGGCCCGTCCCCGAATTTCACGGGGTTCCCTATTAAACTCGTACGAGCACCTGAACAGCTCTATTCAAGTAATTAAAAAACAGCATTAAAGTCAAGGGATTTGTTCAAAACCACTTTTTTTTACTCTAACAGATCGAAATTAAAAAACAAACGATGTGTTATCCAAACGGAAAACTCTTTATGTTGTAATAATTTAGTTCTTTGAAACAGATCGACTTCATTGGTCTTCGCTTTCAGCAAAAATTTTATTATACCTGAAGCGGTAATGTTTTCAACAGGCTAAAAAGTCACTTTATATTTAGAAATCCTTATAGTATGATTTGGACTGAGGTGTACATCCAATGAACGGTCTTAATATCTTTACAAGCAACTGCATGGAAACCCTTGCCGAACAATTGGCACTCATCGTAAGAGCGCCGCTTTCTTCGCCGCTTTCTCCAGAGATTATTGTTGTTCAGAGCAGAGGAATGGAGCGTTGGGTAGCCATGGAACTTGCCAGGCATAACGGCATCTGCGCAAACTGTTTTTTCCCCTTTCCCAACACATTTTTGCAGGAAATGTTTAAACAAACGATTCCGGATCTATCCGAAGAATCCTTCTTTGATCCTTTGACAATGACATTCAAAATCATGAAAGTTCTTCCTGAATGTATCCACTTGCCCGGTTTTGAAAGTTTAAAACGTTATCTTGTAGATGAAAACACCGGGATGAAACTGTTTCAGATTTCGAAAAGAATCGCTGATCTCTTTGACCAGTATCTTGTTTTCAGGCCCGAGATGATATTCAATTGGGAAAAAGGAAGGGACCATCACTGGCAGGCGTTTCTATGGCGTAAGCTTTCGTCTGGAAAGGAACACTTGCATCGCGCAGGGCTCTGGAAGGCTTTTTTAGAAAAAATAAGAAAATCACCACGTCAAATTGAGCGATTTCCCGGCCGTGTTTCCATATTCGGGATATCTTATTTACCACTTTTTCACCTTAAAGCTTTTGTTGAAATATCAGGCCATTCTCAGGTGAACCTTTTTCTAATGAACCCGTGTAAAGAGTACTGGGGAGATATTGTTTCCGGTTGGGAGTCCAGAAAGATAAGGAAAAAACAGGCGCCATCAAATGACATCTCAGAAGATCTTTATCTAGAAGAAGGACATCGACTGCTGGCTTCCATGGGGACTTTGGGCAGAAATTTTATTTCATTGATTAGTGATCTCGACGGTCAGGTTTTCGAACTGTTCAAAGAGAATCAAGGCCATACAATACTTGAGAAAATCCAGTCGGATATTTTAAGTTTAAAAAGCAGACGGTTTTCTTTCCCTTCACCCAACACCCACGACCCATCCCCTATGATTGATGCATCTATTCAGATTCACTCCTGCCACAGTCCAATGCGGGAAATCGAGGTTCTTCACGACAATCTTCTTGCCATGTTTGAAGAAGATCCGGATCTGTTGCCCAAAGACATCGTTGTCATGACACCCGATATCCATTTATATGCGCCATTTATTCAGGCCGTGTTCGGAGCACAGATCGATGAAAAAAAACGGATTCCATTCACAATTGCAGACCAGAGCATCATGAAAGAAAGTCGCATAATTGAAGGATTCATGTCGATACTCGATCTTGAAAACAGTCGGATGAGTGTAAACCGTGTCATGGCATTGCTTGAGCTGCCGGAAATTTTAGAAAAATTCAGCATATCCGAATCGGAAACCGAAATCTTGGAACGCTGGATAAAAGAAACCAATATCCGCTGGGGAATTGATGCAGAGCACCGCCGCAAGCTTGATCTTCCGGTTTTTTCGGAAAACACCTGGAAGGCCGGAATTGAAAGACTACTATTAGGATATGCAATGCCGGGTTTTGGGTGTAAAATGTTCTCTGAAATCCTTCCTTACGATCATATCGAAGGCAGTGAGGTTAAGATTCTGGGGAAATTTATCGGGTTTTTAAATCGGCTTATTAACAGTGTCGATTCTCTTAATCAGGCCAGAACATTAAGTGGCTGGAGTAAGGTTTTTTTAGATATTATCGAACAGTTTTTTACCCCAGGGCAAGACTCAGAATCGGAGACCCGGATTCTCAGGAGTATTTTGGAGGATATGTCTAAACAAGAAGCATTATCCGGCTTTGACAAATCCATAAAAATCGATGTCGCAAAATCTTTTTTGAGGGGTCTTCTTGAGGATAAGCAGCTTGGCAGGGGATTTATTTCCGGGGGTGTGACGTTTTGCGCAATGCTCCCCATGAGAAGTATCCCGTTCAGAGTCGTCTGTCTTGCAGGGATGAACACCGATGCCTTCCCACGCGAGACAAAAACACTTGAATTCGATCTTATGTCAAAACATCATAGGATCGGTGATCGAAATAGAAGAAATGACGACAAGTATCTTTTTCTGGAATCCCTTCTGTCCGCAAAAAATAAATTCTATATCAGTTATGTCGGCCAGAGCATCCAGGATAACGCCAGGATTCCACCCTCTGTCCTTGTGAGTGAACTTTTAGATTGTATCAAAGAAGGATTTGGATTTTCAGAAGAGCAGGTGGTCATTTTTCAACGGCTTCAAGCATTTTCACCGGAATATTTTAAAAACAACAGTAAGCTGTTCAGCTACTCTTACGAGAATTTTATCGCAAGTTCAAAAATGTTTGATCGTAAAGAAGCGCCTCCCTTGATTTCAACAAAGCTGCCCGAACTCGACAAAGAATGGAAAGATCTTTCCATTAAGGCGTTAAGCACCTTTTTCAATAATCCTGCAAAATATCTACTTGAAAAACGTCTGGGAATATATCTGCATGAAAAAGCAGATATCCTTGATGAAAGAGAAAATTTCCGTTTAGATCATCTTGAAAAATATATGCTGGATCAGGAACTTGTGACAACAAGACTCTCAGGATCAAGTCTGAAAGATATTTAGCCTGTAATAAAGGCCTCCGGAGAACTCCCTCGTGGGCAAGTGGGAGAATATATCTACAA
>PKTV01000499.1 GCA_002868985.1 Desulfobacteraceae bacterium
TTAATCAATATAATTCATTAAAAATAAAAGATATTATATTTATTTTAAAATTTGAAACGTTCAGTTTAGGTTGGGGCAATCCACCCCCCACCAAGAACTTCATCTCCTTTGTAAAATACCGCACACTGGCCAGGGGTGATGGCTGCCTGAGGTTTCTCAAATCGGACCATCGCCGTTTTTTTATCAACAGGGGTCAACCTGGATGCCACAGCCGTGTGGCGGTACCTGACGCGAGTATGGACATTTATCGACCGACTCGGTTTTTCTTGGATCCAGTTAATATCTTCAACTTTGCACTGGGAAGCGAGGAGATCTTTTTTAAATCCCACCGTCAAAAGGTTTTGCCGGGTATCCATTTGGATCACATAATAGGGCTCGGAAGCCGGGCAGTTGATCCCCCGACGCTGGCCGATGGTAAAAAGGTGCAGTCCCTTGTGTTCACCCAGTATGTTGCCATCGACATCTTTTATCAAACCGGGTTTCGGTTCAAATCCCTGTTGCCGGGCAAGGAACTCCCCATAGTTTTTGCCTTTGATAAAGCACACATCCTGGCTTTCCGTTTGTTTAACGGGCTTAAAGCCTTTTATACTTGCCATCTGGATAATATCAGATTTTTTCATATGCCCAAGGGGGAAACAGGCGCCGGCCAGCTGCTGCTGAGTCAGGCGGGCCAAAAAGTAGGACTGGTCTTTTTTGGAATCGATGCCTCTATGAAGGTGATATGTATTTTTGGAATCTTTCTTTAGAACGGCGTAATGCCCTGTGGCAAGGGTTGATGCACCCAGTTTTCGGGCAAAGTTGAAAACCGTTCCGAATTTAATTAAAGGGTTGCACACCATACAGGGATTGGGAGTTTGTCCGGCCTGATACGTTTGAATAAAATAATCAACGACATTATTTTTAAATTCGGTTCTGCAGTCGAAAAGTTCAATGCCGATGTCCAGTTGTTCCGCGATAGAAAAAATCTTATGGGATTTTGAAAGATGAAGACGTTGAGTGTTATCAGGGGCTGGGTCTTCATATCCTGTAACAAAGTGAACCCCGATGACGTTGTGTCCTTTTTCCTTTAAGAGATGAGCCGCCATAAGAGAATCGATACCGCCACTGAGGGCAATGGCTGTTAACGGCTTCATTTAAAAAAAGGATTTGTTTGAGGGACGAACTTCCATGGCCCGGGTGGGACAGGCCGTCACGCACAATTCACACACACTGCACTTTTTCTGATTAAAGTCTACAGACATTTCAGGCCGTTTGATGGAAAGGGCGTGGGTCGGGCAGATGGCCGTGCAGGCACCGCAATGGGTACATCTTTTTTTAATACGCTTTATTTCCTGAGACACATTCAGAACTTGTACACCCCGTTTCTTGAGATATTTTACGCCTTCTTTGAAGTCTTTTCGGCTTCCGGCGAGTTCTAAGACCATCATGCCTTCTTTTCTGGGGAGTATGGAAGCATTGAGAATGTTAAAGGTCAGGTCAAAATCCTTTGAGAGATAGCAAACAATAGGCTTTTCCACTTCTGTTTTGGGAAAGCGTAAAATAAGTATTTTTGAATACACGACGAACCTCCGAAAATCCTTTATTTTTATTTAAAAACAGTTTAATTTAATCGTATTTGCAAAATCTGTCAACTGCAATTAAAATCTTGCATGAAAATTGATGAGAATCTTTATAATCCTTAATTTAAGCGGATTTCAACACCGTCATAGTATCATTCATTTTATCCAAATAGTATACAGATCTGCCTGTTAGAGGCTTGGGCAGGTAGGTCAGATGACAATTTTTTCTCATCAATTTTCACCCAAAAGGCAAGCCGGAGGCTTTCATCTGCTGCGTTATTAAGAACTCGCAATAGCGCGTTATAGCTTCGCCCTTAAATGCCCCCGCAAGCGGGATTTCGCCAAGCTCAACTTGCATATAAAAGCCTCCGACTTGTGAAAGATTCAAATTAAAATTCGAAACGGATTAACACTTGTCGGTCACCACACCATGAATCCTTTTGCATATCGAACAACAGGCCTTGCCATAAAAACATTGGCGGGTCTTTCAAGGGCCGAAATTCGTATCCATGGTAAAGAAAATCTTCCTGAAGGCTCTGCAATATTTGTGGTAAACCATTTCACCCGGATCGAAACCCTTCTCCTTCCATATCATATTCATAAGCTGGTAAAAATTCCGGTATGGTCCCTGGCCGATTATCAATTTTTTGAAGGGGCGCTTGGTGCTTTTCTCGAAAAGGTTGGTGCAGTATCCACAAAAAATCCTCAGCGGGACCTTCTCATTATCAAGAGTTTGCTCACCGGCGAAGCCAATTGGATCATTTTTCCGGAAGGCCGTATGGTCAAAAGCAAAAAAATCGTTGAAAAAGGACGATTTATGATTTCATACGCCGGCGGTAAACATCCGCCGCACACCGGCGCCGCCACGCTGGCCCTGAGGGCCGAATTCTACCGCCAGCGGTTACGTATCCTGTTGAACGAATTTCCTGACGAAGCCCAACGGTTAATGGATCGCTTTCGAATCGACGCCATTGAGCCGGTGTTGAACAACAATACGTATATTGTACCGGTGAACGTCACGTATTATCCGCTCAGAGCCCATGAGAATCTTCTCAGCAAGCTGGCGACCCGTTGGATGGATAATGTTCCGGATCGCATGTTGGATGAGATCATGACCGAAGGGAGTATGCTAATGTCCGGGGTGGATATGGATATTCGTTTTGGAGAACCCATTGAAATAAAGCAGTTCATGAGACAGTCGTCTATTAAAAGGGATATTTCTTCTCGGCGGCGCATCGGCTTTGACGATCCGATTCCCTCGATACGGGTGATGCGCAAATCGGCGTTAAAAATTATGCAGCGTTACATGACCGCTATCTACAGCATGACCACCGTGAATCACGATCATCTTTTTGCATCCATGCTCAAGATGATTCCGTTTAAAACGATCAATATGCAAGACCTGGGAAGAAGGTTATTCCTTGCAGCGTCGGATAACCTTCAAGATACCGGCGTATATCTCCATGAAGATCTCCTTTTGGATCAGATTCATTTGCTGGTCGATGATGCGTTCCACAAATTTAGGGACTTTATCAACGTTGCTGAGAAAAAGGGGGTTTTAAAGAAAAAAGGTGAGATGCTGATCAAGGATCGGTCAAAATTTATTTCCGCTTTTGACTTCCATCGCATCCGCATAGATAATCCCATTGCGGTGATGGCGAATGAAGTCGAACCACTGATACCCCTTCAGCGGCGGATAAGACGTCTGGCCTGGCTCCCGGGTTTTTGGATACGAAAGAAGATCGTCGGAGCCTTGATGAAAAAAGCGGTTGAAGAATTTGAACAGGATTACAAGACGTATTATATCGAAGGAGAATCAAAGAAGAAGGATGTGGGGCGGCCGCTGCTGGTTAAAGGGACATCTAAAGATATCGGCGTGGTGCTTATTCACGGCTATATGGCCGCACCACTGGAGGTTCGGGAACTGGCCGCGTATCTCGGCCGCAGGGGATTTTGGGTCTATACGCCCCGTTTGAAAGGACACGGCACCGCACCTGAAGATCTGGCCATACGGACGTTTAAGGATTGGGTGGCATCCGTCGATGCCGGTTATGCTGTTGTCAGCAATATCTGCAGGCAGGTGGTCGTCGGCGGGTTCTCCGCAGGGGCCGGTTTGGCATTGGATCTGGCGGCGAGAGTGAGCGATGTAAAAGGGGTTTTTGCCGTCTGTCCGCCCATGAGGCTTCAAGACTTTTCTTCAAAGTTTGTTCCGGCGGTGGATGTATGGAATCGTCTGATGAAAAAGGTTCGTTTCGAAGGCGCCAAAATGGAATTCGTCGAAAACCGGCCTGAAAATCCCCATATTAACTATTTTCGAAATCCGATTTCGGGCGTGTTGGAGTTGGAACGGTTTATGGAAAAACTTGAGGATAAATTGAAAGACATACATGCTCCGGCTCTGGTCGTTCAATCCCTTGGCGATCCCGTGGTAAAACCCAGCGGATCCAGGAGAACATTTGACCGCATTGGATCGGAGGACAAAGCTTATATCCTGTTTAACTTTGACCGGCACGGTATACTTCTGGGCAAGGATGCGGGGAAGGTCCATAAAGCGATCGGAGATTTTATTGAACACTTGAAATAGAAACCAAAAGGTGTTTTGACGATTTTCAGGGGGTTTTATTTTTGAAATGGTGTCAATGATGCAGATGTGTTCTATTGCCAGCCGATAGTTTCGTACCCTTTTTCATGCAGACATTTTTCAACAAAACGGCGAAACAACGGGTCAGGCTCTCCTGAGTCGATGGTTTTTCGTGTCAACGTCGCGGCGCCGGC
Organism: Desulfobacteraceae bacterium; assembly: GCA_002868985.1. GTDB lineage: Bacteria > Desulfobacterota > Desulfobacteria > Desulfobacterales > UBA11574 > UBA11574. The sequence continues at coordinate 4,335 of PKTV01000499.1, forward strand.
GCCGGCGGCGCCCACACCTGCAGCGCGTCCTACATTATTGCCGAGCACCGCCCCTATGGCAGCGCCTGCGGCGGCTCCCACGGCCGCACCGGCCGCGGTGTCCCCGGCGATCTTTTTCCCCTTATTTTCCCCGGCGCCGTATTTCTTTGCAAGGTGCATACACGTATCGATATCGGCCTGGGCCTTTTCTTGTCCAACATAGGCCAGGTGGGAATTTGGATATAAGACCGGGCGCTGCTGGGCACATCCGCAAAAAATCAAGATAATAAAGATAAAAATAAACTGCTTTATGTTTGACAGTTCGGCCATCGGTATCTGTTCTTTCTTTACGAGCCTTTAACTACGAGGTTTATCCGCCTCACCACTCCGCCCCGCAAACGGGATCTTGGATGGGCCTTGCCTGTCCCGCGTTGCGGGGGTCAGAGCTCTCTGGCTCTACCCAAATAACTGATGCAAGAGTTTGAAGTGAACTAAAGTTTAAAGTGAGCTAAAGTTTAGGAATTATGCCAATTATATTTTAATGACAGCGCGTTAGCGCTCCCTCAACTTTAGGCACTTTAGATCATTTCAAACTTTAGGAACTTGTGATAGGCACTTTAGATCACTTTAGGCACTTTTAACTTGTCTGGCTTTCAGGGAAACAGCCCCTTTTAGGGATAAACCAAAGCCTGGTTCTTTGGGCCAGACTTCTTTACTATATACTATTGCCAAAAACATATGACAACAGGCATTATTCAAAGGTGTATTTTTTGCAGGACAGGAATATCCAACCGACTTTTCTAATATTTTTTTACATAAGGCTAAATTTTTTGGTGACAACTGTCGATAGGTGTGTTAAACACTCCAAGAAAATGAAAGGAAATCCATGATACCAGCTTCCATACCCAGGACTTTCAGTGCACGTCGAGCGATCAGCGCTGCCGCGGCCGCGGCGGCTGCCGCCGGGCAGCCTGTGGTCCTGAAGGGGAGCGGATAGACGGATTCTCCATAAAATCATTCAGGGCTGCGGGCATTTAAAACCGCAGCCTTTTTAATTTTTAGGGCTGCAAACCTTAAGCAGCCCTTTTTTATTTTTTACATTAAAACTGGTCCAGTGGGACAAGATTTATACATAAGGAGGATGACTTATTATGCGAACCCATATTATCCACATCGGGGCAGAAGAACTGACTTACGAAATTCGCAACATCATACGCGTGGCCGACAAGCTTCAGGAACTGGGCGTACCCGTCTATCTGGAAAATATCGGCGATCCTGTTGCCAAAGGTGAAAAAATCCCTGTTTGGATGAAAGAAATTGTTGCTGAACTGGCCAGGGAGGACATGTGTTACGGTTACTGTCCGACCCAGGGGCTTCTTGAAACCCGAGAGTTCCTTGTGTCCTTGAATAACAACAACGGTAACTGCCGCATCACGCCGGAAGATATCATTTTTTTTAACGGGCTCGGGGACGCCATTACCAAAACTTACGGGTTTCTAAATCGCACCGCCCGGGTCATTACGCCGTCCCCGACCTATACCACTCACTCTTCATCCGAAGCCGCCCATGCCGGACTGCCTCCGGTTTCCTATCCCCTTGATCCCCACAATCACTGGTTTCCGGACATCGAGGAACTGCGCCGTCGGGTCAAATACAACCCTGCGGTGGCCGGTATTTTGTTGATCAACCCCGACAATCCCACAGGTGCGGTCTATCCGGCCAACTTGGTTAAGGAGATTGTTCAAATTGCGAAAGAATTTGACCTCTTCATCATCGCCGATGAGATCTACCAGAACCTGGTGTTTAACGGCAACAAAACCGAGTCGCTAGGTGCGGTCATCGGCGATGTTCCCGGAATCTCGATGAAAGGGATATCAAAGGAGCTTCCATGGCCCGGGTCCCGCTGCGGCTGGATCGAAGTGTACAA
>PKTV01000450.1 GCA_002868985.1 Desulfobacteraceae bacterium
ACAAATATCACGGCCTGTTTTCAAGACAGCGGTATCATCCGCAATTTCTCCAATGCGAATTCGGGGTCCTTGCAAATCGCCGATAAGAGCAATGGGAACGCCCATCTTATCGCTCAATGTCCGAATCCGTTTGACCAAAGGAATGATATAATCATGGGTGCTGTGAGAGAAGTTAACGCGCACCGCATCCAATCCTGCCAGAATCATCCTGTGCAGCGTTTCTTCTTTATCACTGGCCGGCCCTAAAGTGGCAACAATTTTTGTCCTTTTCATAGGACGTATGTTACGGAGTTTATTTGACATGAGTGAACCTGTTAAATTCACGCCAGAAAATTGACCGGACGGCGTCCGTTTCTTTAAAGATTTCGTGGCGGGCATCTGATATTTCTTTTAATCTGCAGTTTGGCAGCATTGTGCAGAATCTTTTTTGGGCTTTAATAGAAACAATTTTGTCATTGCCGGCGATGACCATTAGAATCGGTGTCATAATTTTTGCTGCAAACTCGGGTTGGGTGAGAATGTCTATGGATTTTAACGTTGCAGATAACCATCCATATGTCGCACCGCCCAGGGCAAGGTCAGGATTTTTTGTTATTGCTTTTTTTGCATCCGTAAATCTCACAGGATCTGAAGTCAGCTCATTGCCCTTAAATTTTTCATCCGTGTAATCGCCGGAACCTATGGTATAAGAATGGCTGAAACCTGTTTTGATTAAAATTCGGGTGATGAGTTTTACAACCCCCCTGGACAGGCTGGATCTAAAAATGTCGATCATCGGCGATGTCAGGACCGCCATGTCTGCCACGCCGGGGTGATCGTGCATAAAACGGAGCGCAATGTGGCCGCCCATGGAGTGAGCGATGATGATTAACGGGTGAACAAGTTCAGAATTTACGATTTTTGTAACAAACATATCCAAATCACTTAAATACACATCGTAATCATCGATAAATCCTTTATGTCTGTTCGCCAGCATCCGATTTGAAAGGCCTTGACCGCGCCAGTCAAAACTATACACATTAAAACCCTCGTTATTCAATTCTTCGATGGTTTCTGAATATTTCTCCATAAATTCTCTTCTACCGTTCAACAAAAGGATCGATCCTTTTTGTTTTTCTTTTGGACTGTACCATATACCATAGCGAAGAGATTGCTGGTCGGGTGTGCTCATAACATCATATGGCGAAAGCGTGTGTTCTTTGGCAATGCCGTTGGTTTGAACCATAAATAAAAGACCTGAAAATAAAAAAATCAGTTTCAAAATAACATCATTTGCCCGGAAGTTTCGGTTATTTTTGAGGATGTGCATACACGCAACGTTTTTCTAAAATTTATTAGCATTCTATCTCGTTTTTTCTCGATGCATACATTATAATTCTTTAGCATTTCACTCGAACCCTTGAATCCATGCACGAGGCAGGCAAGCCTTGACCCCTTGCACCCCTTGGGATCACACCGACTCAATTGGAGATGCCCCGTGTATTTTACCCAAATTAACTACAACTCGGGAGATGATCTCAATATAATAGCTACATTCACCATGTCTTTCAAGTTTTAATACCCAAATATATAATTCAAAGACATATTGACCTGTTTCCATATTCTGGTGTATCCTTATCGTCGGCCAAATCATTGGGCACAATTAAGAAAACGTCTAAATTAAAGGGAGCCGCCATGGACAACACCATCGACAAATTACCTGGATTTGTCGATACGATTAAATCCATCCAAGAGACGATTATTACGAACATCGTGTTGATCGGCCAGACACCTGCTCCCACATTCAAAGAAAAAAGACGTACAAGCGTCTTCATGGAAAGGCTGGCCGAATTTCAAGTTGATGAATGCACCACTGATGGCTACCGAAACCCCATCGGCATCATCAAGGGGACCTCAGAATCAAAACCGCCTATTTTTGTGGTCGCCCATCTGGATACCATTTTCAGTAAAGACGTCGACCATTATTATTCAATTCAGGAAAGTTCAATTACCGGGGCGGGTATCATGGACAATTCCGTGGGCGTTGGTGTTTTGGTCTCATTGCCGGAAATCTTTCGAAAGTTAGGTCTTCGTTTTGAATCCGACATTGTTTTGGCGGGTGTTATACAGTCTCTGGGCAAGGGGAACTTGAGAGGCATCCGGCATCTTTTGAAAACATGGGCAACACCCATCAGGGGTGCTGTTTGTATCGAGGCCGCCGAGCTCGGCAGGCTGAATTATTATGCCGACGGCATGATTCGATGCGAAGTGGATTGCAATATTTCACCCGTCGATGGATGGGAGCACAAATTCAAACCCAATGCAATCCTGGTGTTAAATGAAGTTATCAATCAGATCATGAAACTCCGTTTGCCTCAAAAGCCTCGATCGATGGTTATTATCGGTAAAACCTCAGGGGGTTTCAAACATGGCGTGATTGCATATGATGCCACTTTGGGGTTTGAAATTCAAAGTAATTCCGACAAAATGGTAAAGTCGATTTTTAATTCTATCAAAGATATTATTGAAGGCACGGGTCATGAATATGAAGTCGACTTGAAGTTAAAAACGTTGAGTAATATCCATGCTGCAAGAATAAAATTCAATCATCCCCTGGTAAAGAGTTCTGTGGCTGTGATGAAGAAGCTCGATTTAACCCCGGTAAGCGGACCCAGTGAGTCGGAGCTTTCGATTTTCCTTTCACGCAAGATACCGGCGGTCACTCTTGGAATAACACGGGGAGTAAACTATCACCAGCAAAATGCCAGCGTTGAAATTGAGCCCATCTCTAAAGGGATTGCTCAGATCATAGGTGTGATCATGGCCATTGACAGCGGAGTGTGTGATGAACATCTCCTGGATTAAAAAAAATACATTTCATTATTCAGAATTCACCGATCTCACTCGACTGGTCGATGAGAAACAACGAAAAAATCTGAAAATTTCGTTGTGTCTACCGACGTTGAATGAAGAAAAGACCATCGCAAAAGAGATTCTGATCATGAAATCAGAGTTGATGACCCGCTATCCCATACTCGATGAGATCGTTGTCGTCGACTCCGGTTCAACGGATAGCACCAGAAAAATTGCAAGAGGATACGGCGCAGATGTATATAAAGCCTCAGAAATTTTACCTGATTTGGCAAAATTTAAGGGCAAAGGCGAAAATCTCTGGAAAGCTCTGTTTGTGACTCAAGGGGATATTATTGTTTACCTGGACGCAGATATTAAAAACATTCACCACAGGTTTGCCTATGGGCTCTTGGGCCCGCTCATTCTTTTCGACAATATAAAATATGTCAAAGCCTTTTATGACCGGCCCATTGCCATCGGAAAAAGCAAAATCAGACCCACCGGCGGCGGCAGAGTTACCGAACTTGTGATCAGACCTCTTTTTTCCCTTTATTTTCCGGAACTCACCCAAATATTACAGCCGTTATCCGGTGAATATGCCGGTCACAGGGAAATATTTGAAAACATACCTTTCCCCATAGGTTATGGGGTTGAAACCAGTATGATTCTAGATATTTATGAAAAATGGGGGCTTGACGTATTTGCTCAAGTTGATCTTGACAGGCGTATTCACAGAAACCAGGATACCCGGGCACTCGGGAGAATGTCTTTTGCAATTCTGCAGACCTTTATTAAACGCAAAATAAAATTAGGTATGGTGGATTATAGAGAGAAACTCTACAATGAGATGATTCAATACAATCTTATAAAAAATGAATTCGAGCCGGATATTTATAAAATTGAAGGGCATGAAAGACCCCCCATTATAGAAATTCCGGAGTATCGTGAAAAATTCAAAAGGATATCCTAACGTTGTCGAACTTAACGCTTGTTGACCGATACGATCGTAATCTGAACTACCTTCGTGTTTCCATTACCGACCGCTGCAATCTAAAATGCCTGTACTGTATGCCCAGGGAGCTCATTCCAAAGCTCTCGCATAGAGAAATATTAAGCTATGAAGAAATACTCCGTGTTGTCAAGGTGGGTGCGGCCCTCGGAATTTCTAAAATCAGGATAACCGGAGGAGAACCGCTGGTTAGAAAAGGTGTTTATCGTTTCCTGTCACAGTTGACAAGAATGGAAGGACTTCAAGATATATCTCTGACGACCAACGCTGTTTTGCTTAAAGACAACATCAGTAAAATCAGATCCGTTAATATCAAAAGAATCAATGTCAGCCTCGACACGTTAAATAAAGCCAAATTTAAACACATTACAGGATATGATTTTTTCGATCAAATATGGGAGGGCATTCATCTGGCTCGAAAAATGGGGTTTTATCCCATTAAAATCAATGTGGTGCCCCTTAAAGGAATTAATGATGATGAACTGGTGGATATTGCCGGATTGTCCATTAAATATCCATTTCACATCCGTTTCATTGAATATATGCCCATGGGATCCAGTCAGATCAGCAGTGACCGCCATTTACTGGCGCCTGAAATAAAAGAGCGCATCCATCGGTTGGGTAAACTGATTCCGGTTGACAGAAGCTTAAACGATGGCCCTGCGGAACGATTTAAATTGGAATCGGCCCAAGGAGAAATTGGTTTCATTCGCCCCATAAGCCAGCATTTCTGTAGTACCTGCAATCGGCTAAGATTAACAGCCAGCGGTCAGCTAAGGCCATGTTTGATGAGCGACGATCAGGAAGATCTGAAATCATTGCTTCGACAAGGGTGTTCTGATGCTGAAATCGCAAAGGGTTTTCTTAATGCTGTTCGTCGCAAGCCGTCGGAACACAAGCTCATCGATGATGATCATGCCAGAATATCGTCCCAGATGTGTGCCATCGGGGGATAAAAGAAGGGATGTGTTATAAGTTTACAAAAAAAAGGCCTGGGCCGTATCAGTGGGAGGCTACATTTTCTCGCACAATTCTCGGTTTACGACCCAGGCGAATGAGATGACTTCACTCTGAAGTTTTTGTTGCGTTTGGTGATGTGCTAACAGAATTAAAAAAACGAATCAAGATTTTTTTTAATATCGGATGATTTTTTATGAAATTTTTAGGTGTTCACCTCTTTTTATAAGCTTTCGAGCTTTTCTTCTTAAGAAGAAATTGTAAAATCCCACCAAAATTCCTTCCGGAAGAAATACAAGTACCAGGCATAAAAAAATACCGTATGCAATAACGTGATATTGTTTGGCCACATGGAGTGCTTCGGAAATAAAGGTGAGAACTCCGGCGCCGAAGAGAGAACCCCAGAGACTTCCCATTCCGCCGACGATGACCATGGTCACCACCTGGATAGAATAATAGAAGTCGTAAGAACTGGGACTGATAAAGGTAATGTAATGGGCATAAAGACTGCCGGATATGGATGCGAACATGGCACTTAAAACAAAAACCTTTACTTTATAATCAGCCGTGTTGATACCCAGGGAGTTTGCGGCTGTTTCACTGCCGTGGACAGCGCGTAGTGCTCTGCCCACTCTGGAATTGAGGAGATTTTTGGCAGCCAGCATGGAGAGAAAAACAAAACTCCAGATCAGATAAAAATTTTTAAGGTCGTTATCAAATGTCAGTCCCCCGATAGAAAGCTGAGGAATGCCGATTAGACCGTCATGGCCGCCGGTGAAATGTTCCAGCTCACCCATAAGGATATTGACAATGATGCCAAATCCCAATGTGGCCATGACCAGATAGTGCCCCCGAAGCCTTAAAGACGGGTATCCGATCAAATATGCAATCATCCCCGTTGCCAGCATGCCGACAAGCATCGCAGGCCATAAAGGAAATCCGTAATTAACGGTCAGAATTCCAGAAAAGTATGAACCAAGGCCGTAAAAGGCGGCATGCCCCAATGAAATCTGTCCGGCAAACCCGATGAGCAGATTCAAGCCCACCACTACAATGGTGTTGAGACCAATCACGTTCAGGACGATAAAGTAGTATTTGCTCTCCACAAACACCGGCAGAATAATGATGATAATGGCCAATGCGGCAAAGCCGTAGATGTCTTTATGTTTAAAAAATACGTTCATCATTTGTATGTTTTCGTTCTTCTCCAATTTAGTTGGAGAAGAGGGTCCAAGGATTCGAGGGATCAAGGATTCAAGGGTTTGTTTTAAGAGACTTCATCAGCGCCTTAACATTCTATCTATTTCTGTGATGTCTTTTTTGGTGTACTCAATTCACCTTTTTCAATTAAATTTAAATCCCCTGCTAATAATATCTGCGTTTCCAATTCGCAAACAGAACCATAAGATATGTAA
>PKTV01000493.1 GCA_002868985.1 Desulfobacteraceae bacterium
GGTTAAAACTCGGCCCCGCCTTTTTATCCCGCTGGGTTTTAGCGGGGGATCTTGAACCAAAATCTTTATTTTGAGATGGCTTCTATTATTCAAGTAGACTTTTGAAGATAATTATTTCTTTTTCCGTTCGATGTGTTTTTGGGCAAAATCCATCAAATCGTTCCCGCTATCAGCCCCATCTCTTTGCCAGTTAACACCATCTTTCGGCTCGCACACCAGAACGTTCCGTTCATCCTTTTCAAATGAGCATTTCTGATTTAAAATGGATTTGAATTTCTTTCGAGCACGGTGTAAACGAATTTTGACGTTTTCAACGCTTAACTCGAGAATATCGGCGATTTCTTTCAGTGTAAAACCTAAAACATCAAAAAGCCAAAGAACCGTTCGGTAATTTTCCGGAAGAAGCAGCATCTGATTTTGTACACAAACACTCATTTGGTGCTGCTCCAGTTTTCTTTCCGTTGTAGAAGAATCGGAAGTATTCATTCCCCGAAAATCCGCTATTTCTTCTGAAGGATTCCGGCTTTCCTTGCGAAAATGATCCATGCACAGCCGGTAAGCGATTCTAAAAAGCCATGAGCCGATTTTGTCGTGATCCTTGAGTGTGTCGATCTTGGAATGAGCACGGACAAAGGCCTCTTGAACAATATCATCCACAATCCATTCATTCTTGACCGTAATTGTCACGAACTTTTTCAGACGGTCATGGTACTGGTTGAAAATCGAATAGAAATTGAGTGGCGGTTGTTTCATATCAGCAACATGATGAGGTTGATTGACTGCAGCAGGGTTGCTCTGCGGTCGGTGTGTCACCAAGGGCTTCGGCGATGGTATTTTTCATAAAAATCGATGCCCCGTTTTTGACCTTGCCAGCGATTTCGGCAATTGCTCTAATTTCATCCTCGTCCAGTTTGATCTCCCGACTCCTGGAATATAAATGATCGAAGCAAGGAATACAGTTAACACCGATAGCGATCCCCAAGGCAATCATGATTTCAGTTTTCTCATCCATCTTATAACCTCCTTTTCATTTGATTTCAATACCTAAGACATTTTTTTCTGTAAGACGAAAAACAAGTATAAAAAGTTACGCTTTTTTATTGTTGAGGAGAAAAAAGATTTTTAGCCGGTTTTTTTATCAAATATTCACCACCGACTCTGAATTTTTACCTATGAAATTATGCAAACTAACTAAAAGTGTATCCTTTTTATTCCTTCCATCGTCTTTAAGATTAAAAAGGAGGTGATCTATATGGACGGTTCAGAAATTTTTAATTTTTCCTTATGGTGGATATGCCCGATTTTGATGATAGCCATTTGTTTTTTTATGATGAGAGGGCGAAGAGGCTCCATGATGTGCGGATTTGGTTTTCGCGACAAAGACAGGCATCATATCAGCACCTCAGATTCTGCAACAGATATACTCGATAAGCGGTATGCTTCTGGCGATATTGATAAGGAAGAATATGAGGATAAAAAAAGAACCTTGGCTAAGTCATCGGAATTGTTTCGATAATTATTGGCATATTGAAAAGGCTAAAAGATTAGGAGGACAAAAATGGAAATAAAAGACAACGGAACTAAAGCAAAAGATACAGACTTTGGGTGTTGTAACCCGGAAAATTTTAAAGAAATGTTTGAGAAAATGAGCAAGTGCTGTCCCGGCCAGGGTGATTCCCCTGATTTTTCCGCCATGAAGGGCGCCATGATGAAAAACATGATGGAAATGTGCTGCGGACCTATAGCAACTGATACTAAAGGGGATGCTGATAGCCAAAACGAGTAGGGAATCTTTCAACTCCTGATGTGTCACTTCCTTGGAGTGCTTGTGCCCATCGGGACAAGAGATTTTGAGAACTGAAAAAAGCCGTTCTATCTCAAAGAGTCGAATATAGTTCCGCTGGTTGTCGGACTTCAGTCTGTGCGGATTGTGACTTGCGGATTTTGTCCTGCAGCGAGCCTGGCCGTGAGGGAGAAAGAACCCTATCTTTATTTTGAGATGGCTTCTTATATCTTCCATTTTTACGACGATTCAATTGGTTGTGATATTATACTCCGAAAATTGAACTGCCAAATGATGTATTGACCAGCCTTATGGTTATGTCAAATCAAATTTAGATCGAGAAAATTAATATTAGCCGGAAGGAGCTTGGAAAGAATGTATTGAAAAATATTAAAAATGAATATATGTTCATTCTTCTAAACAAGAAAGTTGAACCCAAATCCATTCGCATTTCCCAGTTTCTTTATTAATAACTTCCATTTATTATCTAATATCTATTCACTTATCAGACATATCATTTGACAATTTTTCTTGACATTTTTCTGTCCGGTTGATAGTGAATGAGTGTTCATTCATAATGTTGTTAAATAGTACAAATCCTACGCGACATTTTATTAATATGCTGACTTTGATATTAAAACACAAACGTTACAAGTGCCTAAAGTCAGCTAAAGTTATAAGAATGGATAATAAAGAATTTTTAAAAAATCTTGAAAAGCAAACAAGAAAATTCAGGGTTATGTCAAGCACCTAAGTTACTTATAGTATCCCATGAAATATGCGGGTCAGGGAGGTTTGTTATTACTACCAAAGAAAAAATAAACGACAAATATCATCGGATCCTCGAAGCCGCCGTCAAGGTATTTGCCGAGCAGAGCTTTTTCCAGTCAACGGTTTCGCAAATTGCAAGGGAAGCGGGGGTTGCCGATGGTACGATCTATCTTTATTTCAAAAATAAAGAAGATATCCTGGTTCAATTTTTCAGTTATAAGGCCAAACAGGTTTTTGCACGCTTCAGAGACGAAGTTGATGGGGCGGACACCGCTGTTGAAAAACTTCGCAATCTTGTTCGTCGACATCTCGAGTAATTTCAAAGCGATAGGAACATGGCAATGGTCTACCGGGCTGAAACACACCAGAACAGCCGGCTGGTTGAAGAACAAATAAAAGAGATGTCGAAAATGTATCTTGATATTGTTTCAGAGATTGTTGAGCAGGGCCAGGAAGAAGGGGTCATCCGTAGAGATTTGTATCTGGGACTCGTGAAACGTTTTATACTGGGTGCCGTTGATGAAGTGATCAACACATGGCTCCACGCAGGTTCGAATTACGATCTCGTTACCATGGCAGATCCTCTTGTAGATCTGTTTATGAGGGGAATCGGGCATAACGATGCCCGTGATCTTTAAATGCGTACCTTCCATACATTAAATTGTGTGGCGTTATCAGGAAGAGGGAGAAATTAAAAAATGGCACAATACATCGCGGATAGAAGGGATATCGATTTTGTCCTTCACGATCAGATTCAGGTTGAAGAACTTGGCAAAACCGAACTGTTTGCTGATTTTAATAAAAAGACGGTGGACATGATTGTGTCCGAAGCTCGCAATCTGGCGATCAAAGAGATTCTTCCCACCCGGGAACTGGGTGATCAGGAAGGATGCCAATTTGAAAACGGCAAAGTGATCGTTCCGGAGTCTTTTCATAAAGCTTTCGAACTCCTAAAGGACGGTGAGTGGGTTGCCATGACTGAAGACCCTGAATGGGGTGGACAGGGAATGCCCGCAACGGTTGCTCTGGCGGCTAGTGATTACCTTGTGGGTGCAAACTATGCATTTATGATGTATGCGGGCCTAACCCACGGTGCCGGAAAGCTGATTCAATCTTTTGGCACGGAACAACAGAAACGGCTCTTTCTTAATAAGATGTACTCCGGAGAGTGGACCGGAACGATGCTGCTTACGGAGCCTGAGGCCGGGTCGGATGTGGGCGCGCTAACGACCTCCGCTGTCAAGAATGATGATGGGACTTATTCCATTACCGGGAACAAGATCTTTATCTCAGGAGGAGAACACGATCTGTCCGAAAATATCATTCATCCGGTGTTGGCCCGCATCGAGGGTGCTCCTGAAGGAACCAAGGGCATTTCACTGTTTATTGTTCCGAAGATATGGGTCAATGACGACGGAAGCCTCGGCGAGTTCAATGACGTGGTGTGTACGGGTATTGAAGAGAAAATGGGAATTCACGGCAACTCAACTTGCTCACTTATGCTTGGCGGTAAAGGCAAGTGCAGGGGGATGCTGTTGGGCGAAGAGAACAAAGGCATGCGTGCCATGTTTTTGATGATGAATGAAGCCCGTCTGCTTGTGGGTCTCCAGGGGTTGGCCTGTGCGTCGTCTGCTTACATGTACGCCGTGGATTATGCCAGACAGCGGGTACAGGGCAAAAATCTATTGCAGATGATGGATAAAAGTGCACCGCCGGTTCCCATTATCCAGCATCCTGATGTGCGGCGCCAGTTGATGATGATGAAAGTGTATGTTGAGGGGATACGAAGTCTTCTCTATTATGTGGGACTGTGTGAAGATAAGGTCAAAATTTGTGAAGATGCGGAAGAAAAATTAACCTATCAGGGTATTATTGACGTCCTCATACCCATTGCCAAAGGATATGTCACCGACCGGGCTTTTGAGGTTTGCAGTCACGGTGTTCAGGTGTACGGCGGTTATGGGTATATCAGAGATTATCCCATGGAACAGCTTCTTCGGGATTGCCGAATTACCATGATCTATGAAGGGACAAACGGAATTCAGGCCATGGATCTTCTGGGAAGAAAACTGGGACTCAACAAAGGAAAACCGGTGATGGATCTTTTAGGAGAGATCCAAAAGTCCATAGCCATGGCAAAGGATGCCCAGGGACTGGAAGACTTGGCCGAAAAATTGGAAGGGATCGTCGATAAACTGGGAGAGGTGGCCCTTCATATGGGAATGACAGCCATGTCGCCCAAAGTGATGAATGCCTTTGCCTTTGCCCATCCTTTTATGGAAGTTTGCGGAGATGTGGTCATGGCGTGGATGTTGCTCTGGCGGGCAGCGATTGCAAGTAACAAGCTGGAAAAAGGCGCCAAGAAAAAAGATGTCGCCTTCTACCAGGGGCAGATTAAAAGTGCCGAATTTTTCATCTATTCGATCCTCCCGATTACCGTTGGCAAGATAAAAGCTATTTTGACCACCAACGGTGCCGCCGTGGACATTGATGAAAAGTCATTTGGGGGGTAATTTTATGGTTCTTCTCCAATTTAGTTGGAGAAGAGGGTCCAAGGACTCAAGGGGTCAAGGATTCAAGGGTTAGCTTTCTAAAGACTTTATCAGCGACTTTAACATTCTTTCGATTTCTGCGATGTCTTTTTTTAGTGTACCCAATTCACCTTTTTCAATTAAATCTAAATCCCCTGCTAATAATATCTGCGTTTCCAATTCGCAAACAGAACCATAAGATATGTAAAGCATCCTAACGTAATCCAAGGTTGTCTTTCTTCCATATCCTTCTGCTCTTTGTAATTCTTTAGTATTTCACTCGAACCCTTGAATCCTTGACCCCTTGTACCCTTTGGAATTACACCAACGCTTTTGGAGAGGATCCCATAAAGAAGATCATTTATCCTGATATGTTTCTTTTGTCAAAAAAGTGCAGATCAGGGATAAAACGGAAGACCCGAGAAGAATAAGGATGAGCATCGTGTAGGCTTCGAGGGAATATCCACCGGCATCGGACTTGGGATACGCATCCAAAACCCGGCCTAAAAGGGGCATAAAAATAGCACCGCCTAAAAATGGAAAAAGGTTTACCATTCCGGTTGAAGTGCCGGCAATTTCCACGGGAAAAAGCTCTTTAATAAGGGTAAATCCGAAGATAACCACTGCTGAAGCACAAATTGAAAAAACAAAAAAGAAAATATACAGAGCGATACGGGGAAGGCCGGCCGGGTAAATGCTTAGAAAGGCGAGTTCTATAACCAGCACCAGGTTGCACAGAATAAATGGCTTCTTTCGGCTTTTCATGACCTTGTCCGATATAAATCCTAAAGGAGGGCTTCCGACAATCATACCCCATGCAATCATACTGAGCACCGTGCCGGCTTGGGCCCGGGTCATGCCGTAAACATCCATCAGATAAGGCCCGCCCCACAATCCTCCGATGGAAAAAGATATGCCGATGACACAAAAAGCCCAGATAGCCGGTGGCCAGAAACGTCCTGAAGTGACGACCATCTTCATGCCGCTGAACAGGTCAATGCCTTCTTGCGTTTCATCCCGATTGGGAGTGATTGGCGATAACCCCATCTCGGATGGCCGGTTGCGAACAAACACATA
>PKTV01000198.1 GCA_002868985.1 Desulfobacteraceae bacterium
CGCCTTAGGCATGCTCGATGATGGTCTGATAGAACGGTTAGGCCCTCTATCGTTCTCCGACAAATCACAACTTACTGGAAATTCGTCAAAAATGCCAATTATAAAGGGACCTCTCATCGATTATACGTATATCGTTGACGAGGAAGAATTCCGCGCGAACAACAAGATTGTGGCGGAAGGAAAACACGGTGGATGGTTATGGGTCATTTTGGAAGGTGTAGCAGAAATTGTCAAAGAGACCCCAACAGGCCAATTAAAATTGCTCAAGATCGGTGAGGGCGCATTTATTGGGAGTCTTACTTCTTTCTTAATGTTAGAGCAAACAGTTCGAAGTGCGGCAATTTCTGCAGTTACCAATGTCCAACTGGGTGTTCTCGACTCGCGGAGCCTTTCTGTTGACTTCTTGCGGATGTCCAATTCTCTTAGAAACCTCGCCTTAAGTCTTGATAAAAGGATGAAACAGGCCACTGAAAAGGCTGTTGATACTCATTTAAACAAAATACGGCTGGAAGAATATATTAACGTTAAAAATCAAGTGATTAAGCAAGGAGATAGTGAAGATAATTTGTTTGAAATCACTGAAGGAGTCGCTCATATTGTCCGGCATACCGAACATGGATATGTGCCGCTTGGGAGTCTTTATCCGGGAGATTTCTTTGGCAATATTCCGTTCCTTGATCTTGGACAAGAACCATTTCATGCTTCCGTCTTTGGCTCGGAAAACCTCGAGTTCAAGAAAATGTCACCTGACAGCCTTCAACAGGAATACAATCAGCTTCAACCCACATTTAAAAATATTATTGATCATCTTGCAACCTGTATATCGGTAACCTCCATGGTCACATGCGAGTTTCATAAAAAATCCAGGCAGAAATAAACCTTGTAAAAATGATTTTTCAGCTAAAAGAAAATGAGACCTTTGAAAAATAGAAATTTTTGTTCGAGTTCAAGGAAGGCAAAAATTTTAACCACTTGAATACAGTGAGTATTTTGAGGAATTAAATTTGAGCCTGACACAGAAATCGGGCAAAAAGGGGCGTTTTGCAAAGGTCTCAAAATCGATTGCCCGCAAAACCATCTGCATTGGGGGAAAAACATGGGGATAAACGAAAGAAGACATCATCCAAGAATCAACGCTCTCAATCTGATATTCTATAGTTGCATGGATGCTACTGAGAGTATTGTAGCCCAGGGGATGGGAAGAACTTTAAATGTAAGTGAAGAGGGAATTCTGTTGGAAACACATGTTTCAATAGATCCAAAATATACTATAGAACTGGCAATAGGTCTTGAAGATGAGCTGATCAATATCAAGGGTGTTATTGTTTTCTCCACACCCGGAAAAGATGAGAAATTTGAAGCAGGAATAGAGTTCATCGAAACTGATGACGCGACAATTGAAATTTTAAAAAAATATATTAAAGTATTTTCGGAACAGTAAATCTTTAATATTTTTCAAATGGAACGGGTGAAGGGCTGTATCTGAATAAAGGATTTAATTAAATGGAACAGGCCGTAATTGAAACAAATTTTGAAACGTTAAATCTAATAAAAAGGGGTAAAGTACGAGATATATACGATCTTGGTGATCATCTTTTGATGGTGGCTACAGATCGAATTTCCGCCTTTGATGTTGTCATGCCCAACCCAATTCCTGAAAAAGGGAAAATTCTAACTCAAATCTCCCTTTTTTGGTTCGAGATAATGAAGCCGGTTTTACCCAATCATGTGATCTCCGCTAACGTGGATGACTATCCTGAGAGATGCAGACCTTATTCGGAAATTCTTCGTGGAAGGAGCATGCTTGTAAAAAAAGCGGAACCACTGCCCATCGAGTGTATTGTAAGGGGCTATATATCCGGATCCGGTTGGAATGATTACAAAGTTTCCGGCAGTGTCTGCGGTATAAAACTTCCCGAAGGTCTCATAGAATCCGACAAGCTTCCCGAACCTGTATTTACGCCGTCAACCAAAGCAGAGTCAGGTCTTCATGACGTTAATATAGATTTTGAAAAAACCGTAGAAAAGATCGGTAAACCGTTGGCCGAAAAAGTCAGAAAACTCAGTATTGAAATCTACAACCAAGGTGCCGCCCTGGCGTATAAAAAGGGTATCATCATTGCGGATACGAAATTCGAGTTTGGCCTTTTGGATGACGACCTTATACTCATCGATGAGATTTTGACTCCGGATTCTTCCAGATTCTGGCCCCAACCCTCCTATAAACCCGGGGGTGCACAAAAGAGTTTTGATAAGCAATACCTCCGAGACTACCTGCTTTCCATCAACTGGAATAAAAAACCCCCGGCACCATCCCTTCCACAAAATGTAATTAACGATACACGCAATAAATATCTTGAAGGATTTCAACAACTCACTTCAGCAACCCATGCGCTTTAGAAAACAAGTCGTCAATCTGTCCCAGATCGATTCCAATGATGATGCTTTTCGTATTACCACCGAGAAGCAGGTGGATGATTTGATGCACTCAATAAATCATGTTGGGATAATGCACCTTCCATTATTGTTGGAAAAGGAAGCAACCTATACCATTGTATGCGGTTTTCGAAGGATTGAAGCCTGTCGACGCTTGAATTGGTCCAAGCTTGAAGCCATGGTTCTCGAATCTGATACCATAAGGCTTAAGTGTATAAAATATGCCATCACAGATAACGCTTTTCAAAGATCTTTGAACTTAATTGAAAAGTCAAGGTCTATCGAAATGCTATCCGACTTTTTCAAAGATATTAACAGACTGTCCGAAGAACTGTCGGTATTGGGCCTATCTGAACATCCTTCAATGATCAAAAAGCTCAAAGGCATTTGTCATCTTCCCGATCCGCTTCAAAACTGCATCCTTTCCAATACGATTTCCCTTGCCATGCTTTTAGAGCTTGCTGGAATGTCGGAAGATGATTCGAAAGGTTTTATCAAACTTTTTAATACCCTCAAATTGAGTCTTAATAAGCAGAGGGAAATCGTGACGATGGCAAAAGAAATTGCCATGCGTGAAGACAAGTCTATCTTAAAGGTTATTGAAGAATATCATCTGAAAAAAATCTTGATGGATGAAGACCTTGATAAAAATCGAAAGGCTCACGATATAAGGATTTATCTAAAACAACGGCGCTTTCCAACCATAGCTAATATCGAAAAATCTTATGAAAAATATCGCCAAAAATTGAACCTTGAAAAGGGCTTTAAACTTATTCCGCCAATCAATTTTGAAAGTCCAACCTATACTTTGCAACTAAGTTTTAACAACATGACCCAACTCAAAGAACTTAAAACTGCTTTTGACGCCCTCATTGAAAATCCATACCTTAAAAAAATTGTGGATTGACCGAACACCATATATAGATGATTGTTGAAATAGAAATACACTATATTGTAAAGATTGATAGAGTTCTTTTTATTAAAAAATTAGGTCATTGATTCATGATGAGTTGAAAATGATCTGAGTTTGGAATAAATATCAATGGGTTGTGTCAATAAACCCAATGAATCATTGGAAATTCTTCTCAATTGCAATAAAAAGTGAATATATTTTCTTGACTAAACAAAAAGCACCCTTTATATAAAGCTTAATTAAATAAATATGGTTCAGGGAAATATGGGAATCAAGGAAAGGAAAGAACGGGAAAGAGGAAGAAGACGGCAGCAAATAATGGTTGCCGCAAAAAGAGTTTTTTCAAAAAAGAGCTTCAACAGGGCAACCATGGAAGATATTGCCAAGGAAGCAGAACTTAGCCCAGGTACGATTTATCTTTATTTTAAAAATAAAGAAGAGTTGTTTGCCTCTCTATCGCTCAGAATTTTGCAATATATGAGCATTCGGCTGGAGCATGTACACAACGAAAGGTTTAAAGAGCCAAAAGAAAAATTAAAAGCACTCAAGGAAGCCTTATATGAAGTCTACGAGTTTGATCCGCTTGTGCTGATTAATATGTTTCATCTGCAATCCAGCGAAACGCTAAAAAATTTATCACCTCATCTACTTGCGGACATCAAGGATTTATCGAGACATTCATTTAAGTCCATGGCAAGAGTTTTTGAAGAAGGAATAGAAAAAGGAGAGTTTATCGACAGGCATCCGGTGGCATTGGCCGACATTGTATGGGCGTTATTTTCAGGTGTTGTTCTTTGGGAAGAAAGTAAAAGATTGATTGACAGTAAAAAAGATTTCCTAAAACCGACCCTTGAAATTGCATTTGAAATATTTAACAGAGGAATAGAAACACGCCCTGAAACAGGGAAATGAAATTCAACGGTTCTAAACAGATCAATTCAGGTATTAAATGGTTTGGCTTATAATGGCCAAAACAAAAGAAAAAGCGACTTAATTTAACAATTAACCGGAAAGGGGGTGATATCACAGTTCAGCTATGAGAAGAGATGATGCTGGTGTTTTTTTGTCGCACGATCATCAAAAAACCCTCTCTTCCAATTGCTATGTTTTTTTTAAACCGGAAATTTTAAGGGAACTTATTTATGCCATGTGGCTAAATAAGTGTTGGTAATTCATAATGACACCTTTAAAAGACGAATTAACAGACTTCGTAACGGCTTAAAGAGTGTCATAGAATCTCAGCTAAAGCGCACCTTAAAGATCCCGGTAATTAATCACATGTTTCTAACTTTAAGGAGGTGTATTAATGCCAAAGTATGCCAAAGGATATAATCAACCAGTAGATGCAATTCCGGGACGAGGATGGGCTGTTATCCTCGCTGGCACGACCATCAATTTATGTCTGGGTTGCCTTTACGCCTGGTCTGTATGGCTTAAATATTTAACCGATGACGTTTACATGAAGGCCCACGGCTGGGCCGGGGCCCTTTCCGCGGAGCAGGCCTCCAACCCGAAATCAATGTGTATTCTCATATTTGCTCTGCTCATGATTCCGGGTGGAAAGATCCAGGATAAGTATGGTCCCACAGTCGCCGGTAGCATCAGTGCGGTTTGTATGGGAATTGGAATGCTCATCGCAGGTACGGCGCATTCCTATGCCGGAATCCTCTGGGGATTCGGTGTCGGCGGCGGTATCGCCATGGGCATCGGTTATGCCGCACCCGTTCCAGCAACACGAAGATGGGTCGGTCCTCATCAGGTGGGTGTCATGATTGGTATTACGGTCGCGGGTTACGGTGGTGCTGCGTTCTATGTGGCGCCGCTCATCAAATGGCTGATCGTAAGCTATTCCCTCTCTGCATCATTTATAGTACTGGGTGTTGCTTACCTTGTCGTCATCGGTATTGCCGCCCAAGTACTGGCATGGCCTGAAGAGGGTTATGTGCCGCCTCAACCGCCTGAGACGGCAGCGACAAAGGCTGCCGCTGCATCTGTGACTGACTGGACGGCAGGAGAAATGATGGGAACGTGGCAGTTTTACGCGTTGGTGGTCCTGTTTTGCTTGAACACCCAAGCGGGACTTCTCATCATCGGCCACGCCGCTAAAATTGTAAAGCCATTCCTGGAGCAAGGATTTATACTGGTTGCTGCCGGTGGTTTTATGAACGCTGCGGGACGTGTCGGGACAGGCAAGTACTCGGATATCATCGGAAGGGACAAGGCGTATATGATTAATGCTTTTGTCGCGGCCCTTTGTTTTTTCGCTCTGCCTGCAATTATCGCGGCCAAGTCGCTCTTTATGGCGTTTACGGCCTGTATGCTCGCCTACTGGGTTTACGGCGGTGGCCTTGCTCTGATGCCCTCATACACAGCTGACTTTTATGGCCCGAAAAATCTGGGCTTTAATTACGGACTCGTGTTCATGGGCTGGGGTTTCGGTGCATTCATGCCCAAACTGGCCGGTCACATCAAAGATATAACCGGTTCTTATGATCAGGCATTCTATATTGCCGGTATCCTGCTGCTTGTTGCGGTGGCACTTGCTTTTGTTACCAAGAAACCTCAAAAAAGAGGTGCATAGAACCCGGTCGATTTTGACAGATTAAGATCAACCGTAAATTAAAAGGCGGAGAGGGGCTAATCCTCTCCGCCTTTCTTTTTGGGTGAATTTAATATTTTGCATCACTATTATTTTAGGATCGTCTCCCGAATTGTAGTTAATTGAGGGGTCGGGGAGTTTTTCTCTTAAATCCTTGAATATAGCGGAATGGGTGATCTTTTTTTAAATCGGATGCTGTCTGAGTGGCTTA
>PKTV01000517.1 GCA_002868985.1 Desulfobacteraceae bacterium
ATATTTACAACATCCTTTCACCTCAGAGTAGGTTACAATAAATGATGGCAAACAAATTGGCATAAAGTGATATTGGACACTTTCAAAGGGTTAGCATATGCGGGTGAAATCTTCAAATATTTCCAAAGAAAACCTTTCATTGTGTAATTCTTGTTAAAAAGAAGGCGAAATTTTTTATCCAAAAATAAATATCGTGATTGTTTGGAAAATTTTTGATTTATTTTTAGAGCAGAATAACCTATTCTAATTTTATAATTCAAATTTCGCATCTGAATACTGCTAAAACGCCTTTAACGGTGCAGGCTGGAAAAATTTTTTAATAAACTATCTAAATTTGAGGAGGCATTTCGTTATGGAACCAAAAATAGAGCGAGCCGTTTTTCGTGACTTGAGTTACGGCTTGTATATTGTGACATCCGGCAGTGAGGACCGGTTGAACGGTCAAGTGGTAAACACGGTCATACAAGTCACCTCTGATCCGCCACGGGTTGCGGTCATAATAAACAAAAAGAATCTCACCCACGAATTTATTTTGAAAAGCAAGGTGTTTTCCGCTACGGTGCTGGAAGAATCTACGCCCATGACGTTTTTGGGTCCCTTCGGCTTTAGGTCGGGAAGAGATATCGACAAATTCTCCAAAGTGGCATTCAAAGAGGGTATTACCGGTTGCCCCCTGATCACCGAACATGCTCTGTCCGTATTAGAAGCTGAAGTTATTGATCAGATCGATCTGGGAACCCACACGATCTTTGTCGGTAACGTGGTTAGCAGCGAAATACTGAAGAAAGGCGCACCCCTTACATATCAGTATTATCATCAGGTGCTTAGGGGGAAGTCGCCTCCAAATGCACCAACTTACGAAGCGAAACAATGATGTCTTACCTTAAATAATTTAAAGGAAAATATCATGCCATTCGCCGAAGTAAACCAAACGACACTACACTACCGTTTCGATGGACCCGAGCAAGGACCTGTCGTGATGCTTTCGAACGCTTTGGCCTCGGACCTCACCATGTGGGAGTTTCAGGTTCCCGCGCTTGTGGAGGCAGGCTATCGGGTACTCCGATATGACAGCCGTGGTCACGGTCATTCGGCGGTACCCGAAGGTCCATACTCCATCGATTTGCTGACGGCCGACGCCGTAAGTTTAATGGATACGCTCGGTTTGGATAAGGTTCATTTCTGTGGTCTTTCCAAGGGCGGAATGATCGGCCAGATGCTGGGCTCGCAATATGGTGACCGGTTAATCTCGTTGACGCTCAGTTCTACATCAGCCTACATGGCTCCTAAAGAAATCTGGGATGAACGCATCGAAACCGTTCAAAAGGGCGGTATGGCTGTCGTCGTCGACGGAACCCTTGATCGATGGTTCACCAAAGCGGGTCAAACGCACCTGGCATCTTCGGTTGAAAAGGTCCGACGCGTCATTTTGAATACATCTGTCCAAGGATTTTGTGCGTGCTGTGCCGCAATTCGAGATATGGACCAGCGAGAAACCATACGCACCGTTTTGACGCCAACGTTGGTGATGGTCGGAGAGCACGATTCCGGTACGCCGGTGTCGGCAGCGGAATACATCCACCAGGGAATA
Source organism: Desulfobacteraceae bacterium (assembly GCA_002868985.1). Classification (GTDB taxonomy): domain Bacteria; phylum Desulfobacterota; class Desulfobacteria; order Desulfobacterales; family UBA11574; genus UBA11574. Next base: position 1,592 of record PKTV01000517.1, read on the forward strand.
TCTTCTTCGGCGTTGACAATTATTTCCGATGCAGCACACTTCGTTCAAATGGAACAGTCAAGCATTTTTAACCATGCACTCTTAGAGTTTATAAAGGTAAATGTAGGACGTTGATGACCAAAAGGAGAAATATATGCAGGAAGGACATTATAAAAGTGCATTAATATTAGGTGTCTGTATTTTATTGGGCCTGGTTTTTTTGGGATTTTTTTTAGGATCTAGCGCCATTAAGTTTAAAGAGTATGAACGTACCGTCACCGTAAAAGGGCTTTCAGAAAAAGAATATCCTGCCGATGTTGCTCTATGGCCTATCAATTTTTCATCCGCAAACAATGATTTAGCAGAATTGTACGCATCCATTGAAAAAGATACCAATGAAATCATTGATTTTTTAAAAGACAATGGTTTTGAAAAACAAGAAATAACCGTATCTCCTCCCGGTATTGGCGATAAACTTTCCCAAGGCTATGAAAAATCAAGGATTGAATTTAGATATACCGCCACACAAACCATTACGGTTTACTCGAAGAAGATTAAAGATGTCAGAGCGACAATGAATAAATTGGCAGAGCTTGGGAAAAAAGGAATTGCTTTTACAGGTCACAGCTACCAAAATTCCACTGAATACCTATTCACGAGATTGAATGAAATAAAACCCGTCATGGTAGAAGAGGCCACAACGAAAGCCAGAGAAGTTGCCGAAAAGTTCGCAAAGGATTCTAACAGTAAGTTGGGAAAAATAAAAAAGGCGAGACAAGGGCAATTTTCAATTAACAACAGGGACAAAAATAATCCCCACATTAAAAAAATCAGAGTTGTTTCAACTGTAGAGTACTATCTGTCTGATTAACGGAGCTAAAAAATGAAAGAGACAAACGTTCAGTCGGAATCAAAAATCCTGATTCGACGGCAGCATCGGATGACAAGCATCGTACTCAACCGTCCTCGCGCGTTGAACAGCCTCAATCTTGAAATGATCCGTTTGATCCGGAAAGCCCTGGACGAAATAGAGGCCGACGAACGCTGCCGGTTCGTTTTGTTGTATGGCGCCGGTGAGAAAGGATTCTGCGCCGGTGGAGATGTTAAGGCACTGGCCCAGGCCATACAGCAAAAAAGCGCCTTTAGTGCAGATATGATTCTGGAACAAGAGTACGATATGCTCTTGCGACTCCATCGGTTTCCCAAACCGGTGATCGTCCTTGCCGACGGCATCACCATGGGAGCGGGACTGGGAGTGGCCGCTTCGGCCGACATGGCAGTGGCCACAGAGCGCACCCGTATGGCCATGCCGGAGACCAGAATCGGTTTTTTCCCGGATGTGGGCTCAACCGGTTGGATGTTTGACAGATGCCCGGCGGGTTATCCCGAATATCTGGGGCTGACGGGCTATGAAATGAATGGCGCCGAAACCGTGCGGGTGGGTTTTGCCACCCATTTGTCGTCATCGGATCGGCTGCCGGAACTGATAAATATTCTGGAAGGATATGAGACAAACCTGCCGAATTCGATAATCGAGGCTGCAAAGCAACTGGCCTCGGCACTTGACCCGTTTTTTGAAAAAGACATTAGCGCCAACACCGATATGGACGAATGGGTGGCAGCCTATTTTGATGGAAAAAGCGCTCTTGTAGAACTCATAGAATCCCTGAGACAATGCAGTATACAAACCCACCTTTGCGACCAGGTCTTTGAGCGGCTTGCGGAAAGATCTCCCACGGCACTGGTGGTGACCCTGAAACTTTTACGGCACAACGAGCATCGCCCTCTTGAAGACGTCTTTCAGACGGAACTTTCAGCCGCGCGTTTTATTCTGAATCATCCCGATTATGTTGAGGGTGTAAGGGCGCGTTTGGTGGACAAGGACGACAATCCCCGCTGGCAGCCGGATAAAATAGAAGCGGTCAAAGATCCGGATTTGAAACTGTAGGTTTATCAAGATCGATCTCCGGTTTAATTGCCAATTATTACTTCACAATTCAGGGGTTGACACCGATCTCATGTAAATTTTAATGATATACAGAGGGGTTGTAAAATGTGATGTCTTCAAATGTCAAACACATTGCCATGACATGAAATCCATCAAATTGATAGGTATCAAATTCGAACTATAAATATCAAGTCCAGATTGTTTTTCAAGTATCCTTTCTTGATCTCAGCTCTTTCATTTGCTGTGATTATTCTCTTATCAGTGTTTTGGTTACGGCTGTGATCTGTAGATGATATTTCAGGAATCGTAGTGATGATTTGAACCCAATGCTCACTATTTTCAGGGTCACCCTCATTCATCAACGAGGCAGACGCAAAAAAACCGGCAAACCGGTTAAAACTCAGACCACAAGATGTTGATTTTTCCCGCCTCCATCCAGCCAGGAAAATTAGGATTTATTCAAGTGTGATACTCATAAGGTATCAAATTCATTAAGGGATTTTATTGCTCAGCGATAAATTGCAGGTATCTGGAATCAGCCTTCTTATCTGGTATTGAAAATATTACCGGTTTTAAACCAACCCCATAAACCCCATTCTCATTCATAAAATTGAGTGTACAAACCTAAGCTGTATTAGATTTTCGATAGTGGCAATTTGTTTATCCTATTCCTAATTTTTCGACATTTGAAGTATTCTCGGCTTCAATCTTTAAGGGTCAAAAACCATCCTTATTTTTGACCAATTATAAATCTATTGGATATGGAATATAACTTTAAGATCTTATAGAATTTGTCTAATGACCCATAATGATGTAATCTGCATTCTCTCCGGTTATCGTTTTCGGACTGATAGAACCGGAGACCTCCGGAAGAATGACTGCGTAGGAAAGGTTCGAGCGTTTACTGATCTGCTTTGGAATGCCTTTTTTTCTGGCATGACCGGAACCAGTGATGAGAATGATGGTATAGTCCGGATTTTTATCCAAAAACGCTAAAGCGTTGATAGCCATGACATTGTCCCAGATCAACTGAGCTTCGCAGAAATGTGTGAAGTTTAGTTCCCCGTGAGCATGAGCACCAAAGGCATTTTTGATAAAATCCATGTATTCCTTATCGACACGGCAAGAGACTTCCGATAACTTACCTTTTTGTTTTTCGGATAAAGATTTAAACCCCATTTGCGACACTTGCCTTGTAATGTCCCTGGATACATTAAGGCCGACCATGGGGACTTTGTTTTTTCGTGCTAACTCAAAAATAGGACTGTAAAGTTCCCATGGAAAATTCCAGTTCTCGTAGTAAATTCTCTTAAATTCCTTTACGTTCAATTTGCCTGAAACCCATTTATCTATATCTGACTGGCTCTCACTCTGAAACATCTCAAACCCGATAGCTAAGGGTACACCGGATTCGAAAACGGCCCGAATGATGTGAAGCTGGCTTTCGTGATGGGCTTTATTGTTGTGAAATTCGCCCACTAAAATGATCCTATTCATAGTTAAATTGGGCAATACCTCGGAAAGCGTGGTTATTTCTTCTTGAGCCAGGTCATACATTCGATGGTCGTAATAATTTTTTTCGACTTGTGAACAGCCGATTGTGAAAACCGAAAGCATGAATAAAACAAACCATATCCTCATGAATTAATCTCCGTATCATTACAACTGGTTGGAACAGACTATTTAAGATTGAAAACATGGCCATGTGGAGTATGTAAATACTCGAACTGTTCGATTCGTAGAAACGAAATATCAGACAGCACCAAACATCCTTCCAATACGTCCAAAGAAAAGTAGTGATCTAAGAAATCCTCGCCTTCCTTTCAACCCTAATACGGCCAAGTTTAACATGCCGATTTGTGCATACACGGTCCAGCCAAGGTCTGCAAGATTTGTGTTGAGCATAGATATTTTCATAGGCAATCTGTGATGCCTGTCTATGCTGATCAAGGCTCGTAGCCCTGAACGAACAGAGGGCGTGGTAACCGTGATGCTGTCTTTTGCAGCTTTGACAAGAATGTCCTCTCCGTTAAAGGAGAGGACCATCTTTGCAAAGATGTACACGGAATTATCCATTAACACTCTCTTCGTCACCATTTTCTGAGGTTCTAACTTTAAGGGTGCCGTTTAATTTCCAATTTGCATGGGATGCTTCTGATGAAGCACTACTTGGAACGGAAACCTCTAAGTTTTCAAACTCATAAGTAATTTCAGCATCCCTGCCGGTTAGTTTATCATAAAGAGCCATTCCTAACTCAGGCCAAGTCGTTGTATCTTCTGTGTGTTCTATCATTGTTCTACCTCCTGTAAAATAAAACCAAAATTCTCGATATACTTCATAGCTTAGGTGATGTTACCTATCGTTTCGAATATTTTCCGCTTAGATATTGTAATCCAACCATTTTACTGCGTCATCTAAACTCTGTCACGACTGGATCTACAACTTGCAAGTCGAAGATTTTTCTTTAAAACAGCTATTCAAAAAGTAGGCAATAGTAATAATAGTAATGGTTGTTCCGATCATAACGCACCTCCTGTTTATTTAACCATTAACTTATTAATGCTCAATATATGTATTTCATGGTTGGTTTTCCCTTGATTGGAAGGTATGGCTGAAACGTTAAA
>PKTV01000101.1 GCA_002868985.1 Desulfobacteraceae bacterium
CAATGTTAGATTAATTGCTGTCCTTCCAGGCATCTTCCCAGAGTTGCGCCTTGTAGATGATGCGAGCATCCCCCTCAAGATAAATGTCGCAATATTGACCTTCTTTTTCTTTGAAAAAAATATTCAGATATCCACCGCTTCGTGTCAGAACAGAGAGCGGAGAGTCTAATTTCATTTTATGCGCCATAATAATGGCACTTGCAGCAGCCCCTGTACCACAGGCCAACGTTTCATCTTCAACGCCACGTTCATACGTGCGGATGGCAAGGGTATTGTCTTTTATATGACAAACGAAATTAACATTGGTACCGGCAGGTGAAAACTGGTCGTGGTACCGGATTTCTCTTCCTATTTTAACAATATCGACATCGTCGATACTGTCATTTACAATCACGACATGTGGAACACCCGTGTTGACACTGGAGATGGAAAGCAAACCGTTTTTAAGTTCGATGGTATCATCCGTCTTGAGGTCTAACGGATCTGTCATTTTGACTTTAACACGATCTTTGATTACCTCTGCTTTAACAAGGCCGGCCAGTGTCTCAAAAGACATATTCGACCCTGCAATATCATTTAAATATGCAAAGCGCGCAACACACCGGGCACCGTTTCCGCACATCTCTGCATCACTGCCGTCAGAATTAAAAAATCGCCATTTAAAATCTGCACTGTCCGTATTTTCTACGAGTATCAAACCATCCGCACCAACAGCCATCTTTCTGCGGCACACTTTGGCGATAAATTTCGACAGGCCGTTTTCATCGATAATGTTATTGCGGTTGTCAATGATAATGAAGTCGTTACCACTACCGCTCATTTTATAAAATTCTATTTTTTTCATCTCGCTAAATTTAGAGTCAATAACCATCCCTAAAATGGTTTCTGTCTATTTTTATTTTTGTTTCACCACAGAGGCACAGAGAACACAGAGTTTGTTTTTTTTTATCCAATCGTTGAGAGGTCGATTGGATAAAACCACTATCCCTTCGGGATGATATTTTTTCTCTACAATATATCTACCATTTAAACATCAAGAAACGGAGGAATCGATTCACCATTCACCAGATCCTCGTAACGCTCACGATCCCTGACAACATAAAAGTTGTCATCTTTGACCATAACTTCGGCCACCCTCGGCCTTGAACAGTAATTGGAGGACATGGTAAAACCATAAGCACCCGCACTCATCACTGCAAGAAGATCGCCCTTTATCACATCGGAAATTTTGCGGTCCACTGCCAGAAAATCCCCGGTCTCGCAGATCGGTCCCACCACATCTGCCGTTATCTGTTGACCTTCATTATCTACGACCGGTTCAATGGCATGAAAAGCACTGTACAGTGTGGGTCGCATCAGATCGTTCATCCCCGCATCAGCAATAATAAACTCCTTGTCCTTACCCGACTTTCTGAACAGAACCTCTGTAACCAGTATTCCGGCGTTACCGACGATAACCCTTCCGGGTTCCAGAATAAGTTTTAACTGAGTGCCTTTAAGGGACGCTACGATTTCCTTGGCATATTCACGGGGATGGGGCGGCGATTCATCGTTATAGGTTATGCCAAGGCCTCCACCCATATCCAAGAATCGGATGTCGAGCCCAATTTTTCTGAGTTCATCAATCAAATCTTTTATACTTTCTAAAGCTTCGACAAAAGGTTTTGCATCAGTAATTTGCGATCCGATATGGCAATCAATACCAACAACATCAATGTTCTCTAACCCTCTTGCGACATTATAACCCTCGATGGCTGCCTCTTTATCAATGCCAAACTTGTTTTTTTTAAGACCGGTCGAAATATAGGGGTGCGTTTTGGGATCAACGTCAGGGTTCACCCGAATCGCCACAGGTGCTATTGTTTCTAATATGCCGGCCCTTTTATTGATAAGCTCGAGTTCCTCGATGGACTCGACATTGAACATTAAAATGCCTGCTTCAAGGGCATAATCGATCTCATCGACACGCTTACCCACACCGGAATAAACAATTTTATCCGGAGAAAAACCTGCTTTTAAACCGCGATATAGTTCTCCGCCCGAGACAATATCAAGTCCGCTGCCAAGGCTTTCAAACAGCTTTAAAACAGACAGGTTTGTGTTGGCCTTTGCAGAGTAACACACGAGTCTGTCCAAGCCCTCGAAAGCCTCATCAAATATTAGATAATGGCGTTTTAATGTCGCATGGCTATATAAATAAAACGGCGTACCGATCTGTTCGGCTATTATTCGGACCGGAACATCCTCACAATACAATTCATTGTCGCGGTATTTAAAATGATGCATATTGTCCCTATTCACGTCTATTACTAATAAGTAATCGAGATGCTTTACATGAGCCTAACTACTTGAAATATTAAATTAAATGCCTAAAGTTTGAAGTGAGCTAAAGTGCCTAAAGTTATTGTTCATTTTTTTAAAAAATCTTTATTATCCATCCTTTAAACTTTAGCTCACTTTAGTTCACTTTAGTCACTTTTAACTTTTTATGTTTTGTTCCCCTGATTTTTCCGTGGGCGGTCTGGGCGGTGCCTTTTTGCCGCATGCTGAAATTAAAGGCGCCAGCAAAATAGCAATAAAACATATTAAAACAAAACCCTTTTTTAGGATTTTTTTCATTCCTCAACCCATTTTTATCTTAAGCTCTTTCTCAGCCGCCTTTATTTCGGCCTTCACACATTTCGAGGCCGTTCCTCCAATGGACTTTCTCCGGTTGATCATTTGATCAGTGGTTAAAATTTTGAATATGTCTTTTTTAATATGAGATGAAAAGGATTTTAACTCTTTGAGAGTGAGTTAATGAAGCTCCTTTTTCTTGCTCGAAGCGTATGCAACCACCTCTCCGACACAGCTATGTGCCTGGCGAAACGGCATACCGCCAACCACAAGATAGTCCGCCATATCGGTTGCATTTAAAAATCCCTTGGATGTCGCCCTCACCATTGTCTCTTGATTTATCTTCAGTTTGGGAAGCATTTTTATATAAATTTCAATGCATTTTTTTAATATATCTACAGTTTGGAACAAGGCGGTTTTATCTTCCTGCATGTCCCGATTATAAGACAATGGCAATGCCTTCATCATCGTCAAAAGGGAAATCAGATCTCCGAAAACACGCCCTGTCTTTCCCCGCACCAGTTCAGGCACATCAGGGTTTTTCTTTTGAGGCATAATGCTGCTGCCGGTGGCAAAGGAATCCGGAAGCTCAATAAAGCCGAATTCGGATGAAGACCATAAAATAAGTTCTTCTGACATGCGGCTTAAATGAACCATGCAGATACTTGCAGCTGATAGAAATTCAATGATAAAATCTCTGTCTGAAACCGCATCGATACTGTTCGCCGATACTTTGGGAAAATCGAGAAGTTGTGCCGTGTACTCCCTGTCAATGGGATATGTTGTTCCGGCAATGGCCGCACTTCCTAAGGGCAAAACGTTTATTCGCTTTAAACCGTCATTGAACCTGTCGATATCTCTTGAAAACATCTCATAATATGCCATGAAATGATGGGACAAAAGAACCGGTTGAGCCCGCTGCAGGTGTGTATAACCGGGCAGAACAACATCAATGTATTTCTTTGCAAGGTCGACGATGACCTTTGCAAGCATAACAAGGTGCTTTACTGTAATTAACGTCTCATCCCTTAAGTACATCCTCACATCCAATACGACCTGGTCATTTCGGCTTCTTGCAGTATGAAGCTTCTGTGCAACCTTTCCAACTTTTTCGATAAGCCTGGTCTCAATGTGCATGTGAATATCTTCCAGGCCTATATCAAACTGGAACTCTCCCCGTTCAATCTCTCGTTTGATCAAACCAAGTCCTTCAATCAATGCCAAAGCATCTTCGTCTGAAATAATAGACGCCTTTGCAAGCATGCGGCAGTGGGCAATACTTCCTTCAATATCATAAGAATATAAGCGTTTATCGAGATCAATGGAAGATGTAAAGTCTTCAACCATTCTATCCGTTTTTTCGGAAAACCTGCCGCTCCAAAGTTTTTCAGACATGGACACCTCACAAATACAGGTAATAGGTATTGGGTTATAGGTCAGGTCTTGCAGGAGAATGTGGCCTTAGCCCTATTACCCATTACCTGTTACCTTTAATCTTATCTTTTCATCATCTTCCGAATTCTCAATCTAAGTGCATTCAAACGTATAAAACCTTCTGCATCTTTCTGTCGGTATACCGCATCGTCTTCAAATGTAGCAAAATCTTCGCTGTAAATAGACAAATCGGATTTACGCCCGAGAACCATACAGTTGCCTTTATATAGCTCTAAGCGTACCTTTCCCGAAACATTTTTCTGGGTCTGGTCGACCATATTCTGGAGCAGTTCCATCTCAGGTGAAAACCAGAAACCATAATACACCAGTTCGGAATACTTCGGAATCAGTGAATCACGTAAGTGCATGACTTCCCTGTCCATGGTAATCGATTCCATGGCCATATGTGCCGTCCTTAGCACCGTGCCGCCCGGAGTTTCATAGACGCCTCGAGATTTCATGCCCACGAAACGATTTTCGACGATATCCGCCCGCCCGATGCCGTGACGCCCTGCCAACCTGTTGAGCTCTTTAAGAAAATTCGACGGGGACATATTTTCATCGTTTATCGCCACAGGATTACCCTGTTCAAACGTTATTTCGATAATCTCAGGTTCATCCGGGGCATCCTGTGGGGACACCGTCATGGTAAACATATCCACAGGCGGTTGTCTCCAGGGATCTTCAAGCTGGCCCCCCTCGAAACTGATGTGAAGAAGATTTCTATCGGTACTGTATGGCTTTGCATGCGTGGTCGGGACCTTGATACCATGTTGTTCGGCAAAAGCCATGAGAGCACTGCGAGAATTAAGATCCCATTCACGCCAAGGCGCAACAATCTTAATATTTGGGTCGATGGCCAGATAGCTGAGTTCAAACCTTACCTGATCGTTCCCCTTACCTGTTGCACCATGACTTACCGCATCCGCTCCTTCTATTTTTGCAATTTCCATCTGTCGCTTTGCAATCAGGGGCCTGGCAAGAGATGTGCCCAAAAGATACTGTCCTTCATAGATGGCATTGGCACGAAACGCCGGAAAAACATAATCTTTTACGAAAGTTTCCTGTAAATCATCGATATACACCTTACTTGCACCGGTGTTTATTGCATTCTCTTTTATTTGTTCGACTTCATCGTCCTGACCGATGTTCGCTGAGAAAGCGATAACATCACATTCATAGGTTTCAATGAGCCATTTTAGGATGACAGACGTATCGAGACCTCCTGAATATGCCAGAACAATTTTATTAATAGAGTCAGACACTATGAATCTCCTCTTAATAGTACATCAAGTATAGCCTTATGCATGTGCAGCTTGTTTTCAGATTGATCCCAGACAACGGAGTTCGACCCCTCCAAAACGTCTTCATGAATCTCTTCACCCCTGTGTGCCGTGAGACAGTGCATCACAATAGCATTTTCAGCAGCGTTATTTAACAGCGTTTTATTGATCTGAAAAGGTTCAAAAACCTGCTTCCTGTCGTCCAACTCACCCTCCTGCCCCATGCTGGCCCAAACATCGGTATACACAACATCGGCATTATTCACGGCTTCAACAGGGTCAGTGGTTAAAACAAGTTTTCCAACGCCTCGATCCAATGCCCTTTCCATTATGCTCTGATCAGGTGAATACTGATCAGGACAGGCTAACATAAGGTTCAAACCCAGAACAGCCGCAGCATTGATCCAGGAATGCGCAACATTATTTCCGTCTCCAACCCAGGCAATTTTAATGTCCTCATAGCCGCCTTTATATTCGATCACCGTCATAATATCGCTTAAAACCTGGCATGGATGAAAAAGATCGGTAAGGGCATTAATGACCGGAATGGTCGTAAATTCGGCAAACTCGTCTAAAAGTTCCTGTGAATATGTGCGAATCGCCAGACCGTCCAAATACCTTGAAAGTACCCTTGCAGTATCCCGAACAGGCTCGTTTCGAGCGATTTGGGTGTCTTTAGCACTGATAAAAATCGGCGTCCCACCCAGTTGTGCCATTGCCGCTTCAAAGGAAACACGTGTGCGGGTTGACGGCTTTTCGAAAATAAGGCCAAGGGTTTTGCCCCCAAGGGTTCTG
>PKTV01000367.1 GCA_002868985.1 Desulfobacteraceae bacterium
ATCCTTAGGGAAACGTCTTAACCGAACATAACAAAATAGATAGAACAACATTAACTTAATAAAATGTGTACGAATAAAACCCACATCTTGTATTTTTGATAATCGCCACAACGTGGCTGAGCCCTTTCCCCTTGTCGGCGTCCATGCCCTGTGGAATGCGAAGCCTATTCCTCCGGAGTCAGCGACAAAGGGAAAAAAAGTCATCTCTGTGAACTCTGAGACTCGAGCGACTCCCGCTAACAGCGGGATAAAGCGGGCGGTGAGCATACAATCAAACTTAAATAGGAGGAAAAATGCCGGTTCAGGAGATCATGAAAGATCTTTTCTTTATTGAACGAGGATACCTCAACGCCAATCATTTTGTGTATCGCTCCGAAAAGCCCGTACTTATCGACACCGGATATGTTACCGATTTCAACTTTACCGAAAAGATGATCACGTCACTGGGAGTCAAACTCGATGACGTCCGTCAGATCATCAACACCCATTGCCACTGCGATCACATCGGCGGCAACCGGATGATTCAACAGCGATCCGGATGCGACATTGCCATGCACCGAATCGGAAAACACTTTATCGACACCAAAGATGACTGGTCCACCTGGTGGACATACTACAATCAGAAGGCTGATTTCTTCAACTGCACCCAGGCCCTTGAAGACGGAGACGTTATTTTCGTAGGCCCCCATGAATTTCATGTTATCTACACCCCCGGGCATGCAGCCGACGGCATCGTTTTGTACAACCCAAAAGAAAAGGTCCTGTTATCTTCGGACACCCTCTGGCAAAACGATCTGCCGGTAATCACCATTCGCATCGAAGGAAGCCGGGCCCTGTTTTCCCTGAAAGAATCCTTGGAAAAAATCGAATCACTTGATGTTGACAGGGTTTATCCCGGACATGGCAAGCCGTTTACCCAACTTAAAGACGCTGTATCTTTGTGCAAAGGTAAAATCGAGTTGTACTTAAAACACCCGGAACGCATCGGAACCGATCTTTTAAAAAAGATCATGATTTACACCTTGATGATGCACAAAACCGTTGCCGCAGATACATTTTTCGATCATTTGATGGGGACCTGGTGGTTTAAAGAAACCGTGGATCTTTATTTTGACAAAGCTTACGATACAAAATACCGGCAGATTCTTGAAAGTTTCTTGGAGCGGGGGATCGTAAAGCAAAAAGAAGGGCAGTTGTTTACCACGGTAAAGCCCTGAGGCTTCTCAAGTGTCCATCCATAATGGCCCTTTTTGTCCTACTCGGCGTTCTCCGCAGATTTCCGGCTGCGGCGTACAGACGTACGCCTTCCTGTCCCGCTTTGCGGGGACCGCAAACCCTTGTGCGGCCTTGATCAGAACAAAAATTGCTTATTTCTGAATTGGACACCCATTGTGTTCATTTTGAAATCATGGACGGACACTAACTATAAAAATAGTAGGCCAATAGCCACTCCCCGGTGTTGTCAATTTTCCGAATAAGCTTGACAAAGACTTCTGCAAGCTATATTGTCCGTCCAACATTAGTGTTCCTGGTTGTCGATCAAAAATTTACGTAAGCCCCGGAATAAATCCGGGGCTTTTTTTATTGGAACACAGAAAGAAGGTATATATTGAACTTTAAAGCATTTAATTTTCATCCCACTGTTTCGGCCGGCGTTTTAGAAGCGGATTATGAAATCCCGACCCCGATTCAGGCTCAGGCAATCCCGCCGATCCTGAAAGGTTGCGATGTGATGGGGCTGGCCCAAACCGGCACCGGCAAAACAGCGGCATTCGCCCTGCCGATCTTGAATCGTCTGATGGGGAACAAAAGAGGTTGCCCCCGTGCCCTGATAATGGCCCCCACCCGGGAACTGGCCGAACAGATTCACCAGGCTTTCGAAATCATGGGGCGCAAAACCCGCCTTAAAAGCGTTTCGGTTTACGGTGGTGTGGGTATTAACCCACAGATTCAGAAACTAAAGCGTGCCGATATTGTCGTTGCCTGTCCCGGCAGGCTTCTCGACCATATCGGTCGTCATACCGTTGATTTCTCCCAACTGGAAGTGCTGGTAATAGACGAAGCTGACCAGTTGTTCGATATGGGTTTTCTCCCCGATATCAGAAGAATTTTGAAGCATCTTCCACAAGCACGCCAGACACTGCTTTTCTCGGCGACCATGCCCACCGAAATACGACGCCTGTCCAAGGATATCCTGCGAAATCCGGTCACTGTCCAGATAGGAATGACCGCGCCTGCGGACACGGTCAGCCATGCGCTCTACCCGGTCGCCCAGCATCTGAAAACGGCGCTTTTGTTAAATCTGTTGGGTTCCACCCCTATCCGTTCGGTTCTGGTCTTTACTCGAACCAAACACCGAGCCAAGAGCTTGGGGAAGAAGCTGGCTGTTGCCGGCTACCGGTCGGCTACGCTGCAGGGGAACCTTTCCCAGGGAAAACGTCAGGCTGCATTGGATGGCTTTCGGGATGGGACTTTTCAGATCCTGGTGGCCACCGATATCGCCGCTCGCGGAATTGATGTCACCCGGATCTCGCATGTCATTAACTACGATATCCCTTCAACTCCCGAAGCATACATTCATCGTATCGGTCGGACCGGCCGCGCCACTCACAGTGGCGAAGCGTTCACCCTTATTACCGGAGACGATCGCAAGATGGTTAGTGCCATCAATCGAATCATCGGTTCTAAGATCGAGCAACGGACCTTGTCAGCCTTTAACTACAACGCCCCGGCACTCACTCATAAAGACAGTCCGAAGGGGCAAAGGAAGCCGCATCGCACATTTTCAGGGGCCAATAGGGGCCGAAAGAAAACGGCTTCAGGTATGAATAATCGCATTTGGGCTTAAACCTAAACTGAGCGTTTCAAATAGTGACAGGAATATAAAATTTATTTCTTTTTAAAATCTGGCATGTAAGATTCAGACAGCACTTTTTTCAGACGCTCTGCATGATCCTCTTCTTCTTGAATGACGGCATGCAATTGTTCCAGGGTCTCTTGATCTTCGATCAGGGGCTGGAGCATTTTGTAAAACAGTACCGTGTCATTTTCAAATTCCATGACCAGATTGATCAGGTCTTGAACCTTTTCCATGGCGAAAAATTCCGCATCTTCCAGCGCCAAGCTGTGGGTCCCCACAGCATTCTGCAATAAGGCCCTGCCGAACTTCGCCTGTTCGGGATGTTCTCCGGTGTCTGGGATTTTATCTTTTAGCGCTTCAAACCATTCAATATGCTTGACTTCTTCATCAGCCAGCCATTGCAGTAACGTACTCAGCGATGGGTTTTGAATGTTTTCCGCTGCGCGTCTGTATATTTTCTCGCCGTTCTGTTCTATCTGTACGGCAATATCGACAATATCTTTTAAAGAAAACATTTTCTTTTTCCACAATACTTACTGAGTCGGACTAGCTTTGCAAAAAGATGTCAAGGGGAATGGTGTGAACGTCGTTTGAGATTTCCTGGGTGGGCCCAAGCTGCCAGTCTGCGACCTGGCCACTGCCGTCAAGGAGTGCTCCGATGTTTTGAACCAAACCTTTGATGTTGATGATCGGATGACGGGTAAAGACTTCGGGCAGGCCATAAGTAAGACTGCAGGTGATACATTTTCCGGGTCGCTGGGTCAGACGCAGCATAAACTCAAGCCGGTTTTCCCGAGAGCCGATGAATTCGAGACTGATGTCGTAAGCACCTTCTTCGACATCTCCGTAAAGGGCATCAAAAAATTGGTCTGATCGGTCTTTTGGAAATAGCTGTTTTAAAACATCTGGTGCAAAAATCTCGTCAAAACCCTTGGTTTCCATCATTCACAATACCTCATTTGAATTATACCTCAATTGAGCGTTAAACCGGGTGGCCATCATACGTGTTTGAGAATTAGCCTGTCAACATTTTTTCAAAATTTTGCAGCCCTGTCTTCAATGAGAGACCAATTGATCATTTAAGGCTGTTTTTGGCGTCAGGCAACACCTCGATCAAAGCAGTTCTCAGCCGCTGGATATAATCAGGAGGAAAGGTCCAGATCGGAATATCCTCAGATTGGATCAATCCCCGCTCATCCGGCTTTAGATCGTGCATGAGTGTCATAAGTATATCACTACTGGTCCAAGGGCTCTTTCGAAAATAGGCATGGCCGTTTCCGGTCGTCGCCGATTCAGCATCCGTAACGTCAATGAATATGAGTTCCTGGCGTTCCCGAAGATACTTTGCCGCGATATCCGGTAATTTGCGGTCCTTCCACATCTGCCCGAGCCGCTCCCGTCCAAAGAGCCAATTGGAAAATCCCAGCGCCGAATCGGATTCCGACACGTATACGGTGAGCGTTTTGGGAATTTTCAACAGCCCCTTGTCGATCTGGATGCCGAAAAGCTGGCGGTCGAAATCGCTTGCCGTCAGAATCACATGCCCGATTTTCAGCTTACGTTGAATAGTGGCCTTGTCTTGCTCTGTGTGCAGCATTGCCAGTTGAGCCAATGCAGTGATCACCACTCGCGTTCCGGCACTGTAACCAACGATATGGATGTTCTTAGCATCGGTTTCCTTGGCAAGATATTGTAAAAATATTTGCAGAAAATGTGACGAAAGGGCCGCGGTCTCCGCATCCGATACATAGGCCAGGGTCTTTGGTGTTGACGGCCATGCATAGGCGATAAACACACCGTCATACCCGAGAAAATGCCACAACTCAGTGGCGACCAAAATAGGATTTTCGAAAACGACCTTGTACCCGTGGACATAGATGTAGATATCTTTTCGCTGGGATTGTTTTAATTTTTCATTGACCAGCTCGGCAAAACGTTCCGCCGGCTGATACAGCTCCTTGGTTATTAAATCCGGAGGCGTGAAAACCGTAATGCTTCGATCCAGGATGCCAAGCTCCTCTACTTCAGTCACTTTTATGGGATACTTGTCTGTTCGGTTCTTCAGCAAAGAGATTCGCCGGGCTTCCTCCCAGGTGATGTCCTTTTTTCCGGCTTTTATTTTCGCAGAACCGAGTCGCAGCAGGTTTCCTCTTTTGTTTTTGTAGAAGTGATCGTTTTCGCCGGCCGGAGATCGGTCTGTCGCATAAAGGATCCCTTTGTATGGAATTTTCTCGATGGGATTTGTGTCGGTGAAAGGATCGATAGCGCCTTCTTCGTAGATGTCCGGTGCGGGCATCAAATTAATTTCATTCAGCTTTTTTCCTGAACAAGCGGCTAAACCTACTATCAATACCAAAGTTAGCAAACCCGCGAAGACAATTTTGTACGGGCTCAAAAACCGATATTTAGAATTGACGGCATCGTGCATAACGATCCTCCTCATCCGGGTTTTTTATGAAAAATTATATCTTGTCTTTATAGTCTTTAAATATTATAATAATAAAACGTTTTTATAAAAGATAAACACCAAAACAAAAAAAGGAGGGGAAATGAGACACAAAGTTTTAGCAATTCTACTGGCGATATTCTTTTTAGTCGGTATTGTGGGCTGCGGTGGATATTATATGGTCAAAGACCCGGCCAGCGGCAATGTTTATTACACAACGAAAATCAAAGATGAAAAAGGCGGCGCCATAAAATTCACGGATAAAAAATCCGAAACCAGCGTGACGTTGCAGAACTCTGAAGTCAAGCAAATTCCCAAAAAAGAATTTAAAAGTGCCCTTGAAGCCAAAGAGGCCCCTGAAAGCAAAGAAGCGCCTGAAAGCAAACCAGTCAAAGAATAAGACACGTTGCAGATATCGCTAAATGCTTTGAAGCGAGATCTGCAGTATAATGCAATGAAAATCCGTCGCCGAAGGTTTACTGATCCTGGTTAAGCCTTCGGCGATTTTTTTTATGGGTGATGACCTGTTTTAAACGTTTTTATCAGGCCATATCAACCGCTACTTACCCGATATGGGGCATCAACGTCCACTTGATCACCCATGATTCGGTGGCCGGGTCTGTGTCCAGACAGACGATCCCGCTGTTTTGAAACTTAAATACCGGTTTTTCCGAAGATCATGTAATCAAATAGGCGGCCAGCCGTTCCATGAACGGCAGATGCCCCACCAGCATCACATCTTTTGTACTGTCGATGTTGTCGGCAAAAACGGCCAC
>PKTV01000534.1 GCA_002868985.1 Desulfobacteraceae bacterium
AAACCGGAACGAACCTGCCGGTTGTTTAGGAGGCTTATTGAGTAAACGGGTGGTTATCACGGGTCTTGGGTTAGTAACGCCCTTGGGTATCGGTGTGGATGAGACATGGACGGCCCTGTGTAAAGGTCAATCAGGGATATCAGAGATCACCCAGTTCGATGCTTCCGGCTTTGACACAAAAATTGCCGGAGAGGTAAAGAATTTTCACCCAAAGGATTTTCTTTCTAAAAAAGAGGCCAAACGTACCCAGCTATTCATCGCCTATGCTGTTGCAGCATCCCGTATGGCCTTGGAAGATTCCGGGTTAACCATAGACAAAACCAATGAAAACAGAGTCGGTGTTCTTACAGGATGCGGTCTTGGAGGGCTGCATCTGCTGGAACAAACCACTGTCATTCTGCAAAAGAAAGGTCCCCAACGGGTATCACCGTTTTTTATTCCGATGATGATCGGCAATATGGCGCCCGGGATGATTTCAATTTATCTGGGTGCCAAAGGACCCAATTCTTCCATTGCCACAGCATGCGCTTCGGGAACCCACGCCGTTGGCGATGCGTTTAGAATCATCAAAAGAGGTGCGGCGGATGCCATGGTCACCGGTGGGGTGGAGTCTGTGATCACGCCCACGTGCATTGCGGGTTTCAACGCCATGAAAGCGCTGTCCACTCGGAACGACGACCCTGAAAGAGCGTCCCGGCCATTTGATCGCGACCGAGACGGTTTCGTGATCGGTGAAGGATGCGGGATTCTGGTTCTGGAAACACTCGATTCCGCGTTGGAAAGAGGCGCCCGTATTTATGCTGAAATATGCGGGTATGGCATGAGCGGAGACGGCTTTCACATGGCTGCACCGGCACCGGACGGTGAAGGCGCCGCCCGGTGTATGGCCGCCGCTCTTACGGATGCACAAATGACCGGCGGCGAGATCGATTACATCAACGCCCACGGTACATCAACCCAGCTTAATGATCTTTACGAAACCCAAGCCATCAAATCCGTATTTAAGGAAAAAGCATCGTCCATAGCCGTAAGCTCCACCAAATCCATGACAGGCCACCTATTGGGCGGTGCCGGGGGCGTCGAAACGGTGTTCACAGCACTGACAATTTCTGAAGGAATCATTCCACCGACAATCAATCTTGATCATCCGGATGAAGAATGCGATCTTGATTATGTACCGAACAAAGCACGAAAAATGGACGTGAGAACCGCAATGACCAATTCCTTTGGGTTCGGCGGTACAAACGCAACACTGATTCTCAAAAAGTATCTGAATTGATATCGGCCAAAGAGTGAATGTCATTAATTGGTCGGGGGTTACCGTTATGACTTGATATATTATTATAAAATATTGTATAGAATCTGCCAGATTTGGAATGATTAAAATAATAAATTCTTTATGAAAAGGATTATGAAAGAATTATAACTAAAAAAGTGGCCATTTATGGATTTTGCAGCAAGGATTACGGGAACGGGTTCAGCCTTCCCCAAAAAGCGAGTCACTAACAACAGTATCGTTCAAAAACTTTCAAAATTAGGTATTACAACCAGCGACGAATGGATACGCGATAGAACTGGAATTTGTGAGCGCCGGATTTCAGATGTTGAAAAACCTGAGGAACATAACTCTTCCCTCGGTTCTTCAGCAGCACTGAAGGCCCTGGAGATGGCGGGAAAATCACCGCAAAGTATCGATCAGATTATTTATGCCACCTGCTCACCCGACACACTGCTGCCATCCACCGCCTGCTGGCTTCAGCATAGAATAGGCGCCGATCAAGCTTGGGCCATGGATATTAATGCCGCCTGTTCGGGATTTATTTATGGACTGGTGACGGCTGAAAAGTTCATTCAGGCCGGACAGGTCAAAACAGTATTGGTTGTGGGCGGCGAAGTTCTGAGCCCTATTCTCAACTGGAAGGACCGTAATTCCTGTATTTTATTTGGAGACGGTGCCGGTGCGGCCGTTGTCGAACAGGTCTCTTCAGATTCCAGCCGTCGAATTATAGACAGCCATCTACGTTCAGATGGAAATCTGTGGGATCTTCTTTATGTTCCTGCCGGCGGCTCGAATATGGAGGTAACCCCAGAAAGATATGCTAAAAACCTTCATAAATTAACGATGAAAGGTAAAGAAATTTTCAAGGTTGCTGTTAAAACAATGGCTGATCTTGCCCGTATTACCTTGAAAAATAATCAGATGAGCCTTGATGATCTCGATTGGTTTATTCCGCACCAGGCCAACCTTCGAATTATAGAAGCAGTGGCCAAACGTCTTAAATTTCCCATGGGAAAAGTTCTTGTGAACGTTGATCGTTTCGGCAACACATCAGCTGCAACGATTCCCACAATGTTGGACGAAGCCAATAGAGACGGGCGAATTAAAAGCGGACAGACGGTTCTTTTGGATGCCTTTGGCGCAGGACTGACTTACGGCTCCATCCTTGTTCGCTGGTAAAGAAAAGTATATTTACTTATAATTATTTTTTTTTAGCCCTGTCACTATTTGAAACGCTCAATTTATGACTTAATAAAAGTGTTATTCATATGACAGATTTAATTCACAGTTTTCATATTCCTGTTATGGGTACCGGACATTCCGTGGACACCCCTATCCGTGTTGCGCCTTTTGGCATTTCATCCGTTATATCACTTGTTGATGACTTGCTTCTCGAAAAAATCCGCAAACATTACGCTGAAAAGTATGGCCTCCCTTACCATAAGATAGCAAAAGATGACGAGGACGGGCGGGCAAAACGCATTTCAGCTTACCTTAATGTCGTTCATGAGATTGTTCAAAAAAAGATGGAAGAAATAAAACAGCAGCCTTTTTATGAAAGCAACAACAAACAAAAATATTTTGAGCTGTTGCCTGAAGACTCGATGCTGAAACAAAAATATAACAAATTGCTCATAATCAACGCCGGCGACGAAAGAAATGACCTTGAAAAAGATTTAACACTCAATATGAAACCCGGATCCATCGATGTCAACATTATGGTCAATGTGGATCGAACTCATTATGCTAAAAACGGCGATCCTCTTGATGAAGAATTCACCGATGCCAAAGCAGGGCTTCGAGGCTATGCCAACAGCTGCCTTCAGTCTTCAATTATATTTTCAGCAGGCATTAATCAGCGCCTATATAGTTATATGAGTAAATTCCGTGATTTTTACAGAGACAAAATGGGGCGGATCAAGAAGCGGATTGTTTTAAAAGTGAGTGATTTCAGGTCTGCTTTAATTCAGGGTAAATTTTTGGCTAAAAAAGGACTTGAGGTTTACGAGTTTCGCATCGAATCCGGCTTGAACTGCGGTGGTCACGCTTTCCCCTCCAATGGAATTTTGCTGCCGAAACTTCTTAAAGAATTTAAGGAAAAACGGAAAAGTCTGGTTGCGGAATTTAAACCGCTCATACAAAAGTACTATAAAAAAATGGGTTGGGAATATCCTGAGTCGGCGATGAACATTCATCCGCTTATCACGGTGCAAGGCGGCATTGGCAACCATGGCGAAGTATGCAGGCTCAGAAAAGATTTTGGTATGGATTTAACAGGATGGGCCAGTCCCTTTCTGCTGGTTCCCGAAGTTACATGCGTGGATGATTCCACACGTGAGCTTTTACGACAAGCCAGGGCGGAAAACCTATATCTGAGTGACGTTTCTCCCTTAAACATCCCTTTTAACAATGTATACGGAACAGGATCAGAATTGTGGACCCAAAAGAAGGTGATGGAAGGCCGGCCAGGCTCTCTCTGCCCTAAAAAAATCCTGCTATCTAACACCGAGTTTACCGAAAAACCGGTCTGTTTGGCATCACGACAATATCAAACGGCAAAACTAAAAGAAATTGAAAATATGAAAATTTCAACGGATGAAAAGGAAAGACTTCAAAAAAAAGTTGTGGTGAAAAACTGTATCTGCGACCATTTAGGGAACGGAGCGCTTATTGCTCTAGGAATCGCCGATGAACAAAATGCACCCCAGTCGATATGTCCCGGACCCAATATTGAATGGTTCAACAAATTTTACACGCTTAAAGAGATGGTAGACCATATTTATGGAAGAGGACCATCTTTGGTTTCATCAAAACGTCCCCATATGTTTGCCAAAGAAATTGAAATGTACATGGATGATTTTGAAAAGAAGGTGTTGAGTTCCTCTCACACAAAAAAAGAAATCATAAAAATGCTTTAATATAAAAAGAATCTTGAAAAAGGGCTGGACTATTGTCTTGAAATCGCGAAGAAGCCTCCTTATCCCGGAGAAAATTTAAAATCTATCTCAATCTGTGTGAAAAAACAAAGAAATCGTTTAAACCGCCTTAATTCTCGATTTGAAGAAAGTATTCGTTTGGCTTCTTGAAATCCAGTCAGTTTCGAACAATCTGAATTGAAATGGACAAATGACGACAGATCACCTCTGGCATCTTCTCAAAACCGAATTCTTTTATCAAAGCTCCCAAAAACGTCGTTTTCTTGTGGAGAGATTTCACAGTTGGGCGACACTGATCTATTATACACAGCTCTTTAATGTCATTCTGGCAGAAAGTCTGACCGCGCGAAAAATGCCTTATGAAGGCAAAACATGGGCAAAAGGATCTCTCGGTATCCTTAAAGTTGTAGAATCGGCAGGTGGAAAGTTTCATATATCCGGATTAAAAGCCCTTAGCGGCCATAAGGGGCCGGTTGTTTATGTCGCCAACCACATGAGCCTTCTCGACACGCTGGTTCTCCCTTGTATACTGCTTGCATTCAGCAAAGTCACGTTTGTGGTTAAGGAAGGACTCCTTAAGTATCCGGTTCTCGGTACCATTATAAGAGCCATCCATCCCATTGCCGTCACACGGGAAAATCCCCGGCAGGACTTAAAGACAGTGTTAAACCAAGGTTTGACTCTCATCTCCAGTGGCTGTTCAATTATCATATTCCCTCAGGCCACCAGAAGCGCCATATTCGATGAGACGACGTTTAATTCATTGGGCGTTAAGTTAGCACAACGCGCCAATGTTCCGGTGGTACCGGTTGCATTAAAGACCGACTTCCAAGGAAATGGAAAAATCATCAAAGATATGGGTCCTGTCGATCCCAGCAAGAAACTCTATATTAAATTCGGGGAACCGATGTTTGTAGAAGGAAAGGCGCAGGTCATACATCAGAAAATCATTGCATTCATTTCAAAAAACCTTAACGCATGGGGTGCCCAGATTCATCCGAATATGCCATAATTTAAACGTCTCGGAAATTATACAATTTATTGAAATTAAAGGTTTTTTAATAGCTTCTTTTCTAGTGGCACTTCCATGGAATGTTGGAATAATGGAACACTGGGTTGAAGGAACAATATCAATCTAATTTTTTCAGTTACCCATTATTCCAATTGTGAGCGAAGCGAACTAACTTGAAACGTGTCAGGCATCGGTATCCGGCACCTCCGGTATGGGGACTTTAAAAAACTGGACGCCCTCTTCTTTTAATGTCTTTTCTTCTTCTTTGGTACTGACGCCTCTGATATTTCTCGCCTTTGAAACACCATAATGCATCTTCAAGGCTTCCTTGGTAAAATCAGCTCCGACATCATCAAAGTTTTTTTCAACAAAATCAACAATCTTTTTACTAATGTTTTCAAGGTCTGCCTGCTGATCAGAAAATTCTTTTAAAGGGTTAGATGATTTTATAGCAAAAGTCGAAGGAACCCTGGCAATTGAAGTGCTGTTACAAACCGGACAGGCGATGAGCAACTTTTTTTTCTGTACTTCATAAGCCTTTCTGTCTTCAAACCAACCTTCAAAAGAATGACCGTTGACGCATTGCAAATCGTAAGCAATCATAAAATTCTATCTATCTCCTCTTAGCTTTGCAATTCTCTTTATTTTGAATATGGATCTTTTGTAAAATCCTTAATCTTGGTTGCTTATAAATTTGTATGATGTTATCATGTTTTTTCTAATTTTAAAAGTCATTCCTGATTCACATTGCCATGAACAGGCGTTTTGAATAACTGATAAAAGTGATGTTATGACACTAAATAAAACAGACTTTCTAATTATCGGAAGCGGCATCGCAGGTCTTAC
>PKTV01000532.1 GCA_002868985.1 Desulfobacteraceae bacterium
AATGATATATCTCTTGAACGGCATTTTGAGTAAAAATGTTTTTTTCAGTCCCGGCAACTTTCAATCGGTGCTTGATGTATGCCAAAGTTTCATTCTCTGACAAAGGCTCAATCTGATAAACCAAACTGATTCTTTGTCGAAGGGCGCGACATTCAGGCAAGGCCAAGGTTTGATGTATTTCATTTTGGCCCACAAAGAATATGTTGATGAGTTTTTCTTCCGGGAGCTCTATGTTGGATAAAAGTCGAATATGTTCAAGAACTTCTTTTGATAAACTGTGAACCTCGTCAATGATTAGCAAAACACTTCTATTCTCCGAATATACTTTTTTTAAAAATTGGCTGAAGTAAACAATAAAATCGATTTTACTGTCAAATTTTTCGGGAATATTGAATGATAATGCAACAAAATTAAAAAATTCAATAAGATCCAACGCTGGGTCCGTTATGTTTGCCACCAGGGTATGTTCTTCGATACTTTCCAATAATGCATTAATCAATGTTGTTTTGCCCGTACCCACGTCTCCGGAAACAAGCAGAAATCCCTTTTGGTCGATAACGCCATATTTTAAAGTTGCCAGCGCTTCCTTGTGCTTCTCACCAAGCCAAAGAAACTTTGGATCTGTGCTTAACTGGAATGGCTTCTTAATGAGACTGTAATGAGATCGGTACATATTTAAATTTTGTCCGATTTTTCTATAAATTGTTGTCCGACTTTATTCGGATACATCCATAGTGACTTTTTCCATCGACCGATCATAATGGATCGGAGATGGGCCTCTTTTTAAGTAGATGACATGCTGTGAGTCTGGTTCGCTATTTGATATTTGTTGTTTCTGCTGAAAAGTGAAATCATTCATCATTGTATTCAGCTGATTTCTAAGAACTGAATATGAATAGTGACGGGAAGCGACCTCGTAGTTTGTATTTACCATCTTTCTTTTTAGTTCGGGCGATTCAATAATTTCTTTTGTTTTATGAACGGTGTTTTTTGTGAGAAATCCGTCCATAACAATCAGTTCAAAACCTTTAGGCTCTATATCTTTAATAAATGTGGCGTATCGATTGACCAATATCGGTTTTTTAAAATAAACAGCTTCAATAAGCGCATTGCCGAATCCTTCGCAGAGGCTCGGATATGTGATAAAATCTGCACAAGGATAGATGTCCCATAACGTATATTCTGTTTGATAATTTCCATTTCCATTCCAGGGATCTGAAATTTGTGTCGTTAACATGCGAAGGTCTACCCCGCGTTCCAAGGCATAGTTTTTAAGCCATTGTGCATATTCAAAACCCTCATCACCGGCTTCGTGAGATATAACCAGTTTATAACGAGGATCTTTCAGCCCCTTCACCAGTTCAATGGCTTGCTCAATACCTTTTCGTTGGATGATGCGCGTGGGCTGTAAAACAATTTTATCATCGGGATTTAAACCGATGCTCTTTCGAAACGCTAGAACCTTTTTTTCATCCACAACAGGGGGATGATCGAAATCCAGAATGTTTGGAACAATGATCGAAGAGATTCCCGTACGTAAAGCCAGCTGTTCCATCGCTTCTGAATTGATGACCACGTGACGAATGCTGGGTAGATTGGGTGGAAATGCCATTCGCAGATAATCGCTCACAGCATTGACCGAGAATCTGTCCCTTTCCCAGTAGAAATCGTGATGGTGGGCAATGGTGGGGATTTCTGTTTCTGCTATTGTTTCCGTCAAGGCAAGTCCCAGAGAAATGTTAAGCGGTATGGTCAGGGCATTTTCGACGATTAAAAGGTCAATATGAAACTGATTGATAAAATTGTAAAGCTGAATTTTCAAATAAGATCTAAGGGCATGTATCAATTCGGTAGTGGTGTGCTTTCTTCCTGTTTTCCCAAAAATCTGTGAATTGATCCATTGGCTTTGAGTGTGTTGAAAATGAGCTTTAGGTTCAAGAAAACTCTTTTCAGGATTCCGATCCAGTTCACCGGCGAACCAGAAACAGTTGTGTCCGTTTTGTTCGAGGACTTCCGACCACTTGCTGGCTTCCAAAGAAACACCGTCGATTCCAGCAAACCGTGTTGAAACAAATCCGACGTTTTTACCCTTCATTTAAGTTCTCCATAGAAAAATTATAAAAATATCGACCAGTTTTCATGCTTACACTTACGACCGGATTGTAAAAGTATAGCAAATTATAGCAAGAGCTATGCCAGATGAGGTGTTGTTAAATAATATAAGATATTATAAGTAGTTATAATGTTTTGCACAAGAGTCGGGGTGTGATATTGAGTAAAAAACATCTAAGAATTGTGAAATTAATTACACAATTTGAACGGTGGCAGCCTACAAGATAGTTCGCTTCGCTCACAATTGGAATGATGGAATAATGGGTTACTGTAGGAATTAGAATGATATTGTTCATTCAACCCAACGTTCCACTATTCCAAGATTCCAACATTCCATGGAAGTGGCATAAACCAGGATCTATTAAAAGATCTTTAATTTCAACCAACTGTAGAATTTCCGAGACGTTAAATTATGGCTGCTTGTCGGGGAAAATCCTGATAATGATGCTTCAACAATAGTTAAAGGGTGAGAAAATCCCGAGAACACAAACCATGAAAGCAAGTTGATCATTTTCGCAACATTCGGCATAATGACGAAACAGCCTCAGGTACTTTTGAAAGGGGACCCTTGAAATCCGGGGCCGGGATATCCGAAAGTTGAAGCGTTTGCAAAATTTCACTGGTATCCACCCTTACCCTTCCGGCACCTTTGCTGTCATCGGTCAAATAGGTTTTCATTCCGGTATGTGCGGCAGTCAGGTCATTGACGGGGTCGTTGCCGACCATCATGCAGGTTTCGGGGGGTTCACCGATTTTTTGACTGATTTCCAAGTAATACTCGATTCTGGGTTTACAAAAGGACATGTTCTCGATGTGGGTCACCAAGTCGAATCGCACATGGTCCAATTTGGCCCAGGCCAGACGCTTCATTTGGACATCGAAGGGGAAAATCGGGTTGGAAGCCAGCACCATTTTCAAACCGGTCTGAACCATTTTGTCCATGGTTTCATACAAATGATTCGGTAGCGTAAAATTGGCTTCAAGATGGTCGTACTCGGTCTCATAAAAATACAAAAACCGGTTCCACAGTTCTTCACGACGGTCCTTGTGATTTTGAGCAAACGCTGTCATGAAATATTCAGCATTCGTCATTTCGCCGTTGTTTTTCACCAGGGCACGGGTAGCGCTGACCAGCCGTTCCACAAATTTATCCGCGGGCATGATGTCTGTGAACAGTTTTTCTATCTTTCGGAAGTACCCCTGGTAGAACCTGGTTTCGTTAAATAAAATCAATGTATTGTCTAAATCAAACAGAATAGCCTTCAGCATATCGCAAAGTTTATCCTTAATCTGGTTCGTGCGTCAACCCGGTTAACTATAGCTTTCCCGAAATATTTAGATCCGGCGGATTTTTGGCCAGCCGATAATACCTCGCAGCGTCTGTGGAATAAATAAACAGGGCTGTCCATATCAAAACAAAAGCGAATATCTGGGCGCTTGAAATCGGTTCATTGTACAAAAAGACACCCAAAAGAAACATGCAGCTCGGTGCGATATACTGTAAAAAACCGACGGTGGAAAGATTCAGCCGCCTCGTACCCATCGTAAAGAGAAGAAGTGGAACGGCTGTAAGAAAAGCGGCCCCCATAAGAAAAAGATCGATTTTGAGGCTAATGTGAAATAAGGCTCCGATTCCCTTGCTGTTTAGAAAGAGGATATATGCCAAGGCCGGACCTGAAAGAAAGAGCATCTCTATAAATAGGCCGACCAGGGAACTGACCGGGGCCACTTTTCGGATCAGACCGTAAAATCCGAAAGCAAAGGCAAGGGACAGGGCTATCCATGGAAATTCTCCGTGATAAAAGGTTAGATATAATACCGCGATTGTCGCCAGTGCCAAAGACATCGTTTGCAGGTGTCTTAATCGTTCTCTGAGAAAAAGCATGCCCAGCAGGACATTGATCAGCGGATTGATAAAGTATCCAAGACTTGCCTGGAGAATGTGTTCATTGTTAATCGCCCAGATGTAGATGAACCAGTTGAATCCAAGAAGTATTGTTGTGGGGATCAGGATCATGAAGGTTCGCGGCTTTTTTACGGCCGCCATGAATTCATTCCAGTGCTTCTGGAATACAAGTACAATAATAAGAAAGAAAAAGGACCAGATCACTCGATGCATAATGATCTCAAAGGCAGGAATATCGCGCATCACTTTCCAGTAGATGGGGCTTAATCCCCATATCAAAAATGCCGACGATGCATATACCACACCGGACAAAGATTCCTGCCGTGACTTTGAAGGATTGATGTGTTTCATAAAATCATCGTATTTTTAATACAAGAAGGTGAATTCAAAAATTATTTTCCATAGTTCATTTAAAAATTGATGTCAAAAGATATCCACCTTGACACAAGGCAGAGAATTCAAATAAAAGAGCGTAAAGAGCTTTTTTACTGTCATATAAACAAGGGAGAAGAAAATGGCGCAAATTGTGGCGATTTATGGAAGCCCCAGGCGGCGAGGAAACACCGCGACCTTGCTCAAACATGCTGTTCAAGGAGCCGTTGACGCCGGCGCCCAGGTCGATGAGATCATTTTAAGAGACTTAAAGATATCTCCTTGTCTTGAAATATATGCGTGTAAAAAAGAAGGGCGATGCGCCATAAAAGACGATTTTCAACAGGTTGTGGATCAAATCCTGTCGGCCAAAAGATTAATCCTTGCCAGTCCTATTTTCTTTTATACGGTGAGTGCCCACACGAAAATATTAATGGATCGATGCCAGTCGCTGTGGGTGAAAAAATATTGGATTGACAAGGTTCCTTTCGGTCAATGGGAGCCCAAACGTAAGGGCCTTTTTATTTCCGTCGGGGCAACGAAGGGTAAAAAACTTTTCGACGGGACCCTTTTGACGGTCAAATATTTTTTCGATGTGTTGGATGCGGAGCTTTATCGATCGCTCTTGTATCGCGGGATGGATTTTGAGGGAGATGTTCTAAAGTATCCGGAATATCTTGAGGAGGCCTATGAGGCCGGCAAGGCGCTTGCTAAAATGAAATGATAAGAATTTTCTAAATCAAAGACAAAACGGCCGTATTTAAGTAAAGAATGCAGTCTCTTATGCTCTATCGAAAAGCGAACTGGCCTTACGGGTACCGTT
The DNA here is from genome assembly GCA_002868985.1 of Desulfobacteraceae bacterium. Taxonomy (GTDB): domain Bacteria; phylum Desulfobacterota; class Desulfobacteria; order Desulfobacterales; family UBA11574; genus UBA11574. The sequence goes on from PKTV01000532.1 coordinate 5,214, forward strand.
GCTGGCAGAAAAAACACGGCTTAACCTGAACAGTCTGTCTCCAGAGGGTCTGTCTATGATTGAGACCCTCATGGCGAACGAGGGAATTGTTGCCGGTTCCCTTTCATTGAGTTTTGATGAACCCAACTCACTTCTAAAACTATATGCCCGGTTCAGTCGAATAAACCACCTTCTTTTCACGTATGGATATCAGGGCTTATTTATGAGCCGGCGCATCTATGAATTGATCGGGGGCTTTCAAGAGATTCCCATTTCGGTTTCTGCAGATAGTCCACAGCGCCAAGGCGCAAAAACTTCGAGGATGTCTCCAGGTTCGGCTATCCCGTCATCATAATGACCTGAACATGGGGCGATATCTCACGGATTTTCTTGGGCAGCTGCGATTAATGGTAAGCGGATACTACGATAAAGATTACCGACGTTCCGGACCATGAACAATAGCACTTGCTTTCGGATTAAAAGGATTGACACGCATAGCCAGTGAGAGCAGGTACCCATAGTTATCTTTTAAATAGCGCATATAGGACAGCCATTCAAATACCAGCAGTTTGAAGGCGCGGGCAATATCTATCTCCAGGTGTTGTCGATCAGCATCGGGTAATTCAGATAGATCCGCCCGGTTTAACAGTTCGTCCCGGAGATGAAATGTGGCGCGGAGCAAGTCAGGAAAATGTCCGTGTTCTTGCAGAATCGGATTTTCTAAAATTCTCAACAAAAAGGTGGCACGGGTCTGAAGGTACTCCCGCAATGTCATAAGGTCTCCACCGGTTGAGTTGATAGCAAAACGATGTTCATTTAAACGCTTATTTGCGTTTCGGAAGTCTTTGTTTGTCCATTCGTTCGAGACTTTCAAAATT
>PKTV01000130.1 GCA_002868985.1 Desulfobacteraceae bacterium
CAAATTGGGAGACATTTTCTTCAATCATTTCCAAAATCAATATCACTGAGAAAAAGATTCCCGAATTCTATCAGGATGCCGTGAGCTGGGCGGACTCGTTTTTAGTCTGATTTATTCCCTGAATCTTGCACGGGCCCGAGGCTTCTATATAGCAAGTTGAGCATAGCGAAATTCCGTCATCGGGGGCAAAATTCAGATTTTATTTTTATCCAGCCGCGATATGCAACCATATAGAAAATGTTGCGGCAGACAATATGGTACATAAGGAAATCGCTGCCACGGCAAAATCGGCATCACCGGTCATTTCTTTTGCCATAACATAGGTTAAAGTGGCTGTCGGTGATGCCAGAAGAATAAGGCCTGGTAGATAGTCCTGCAGTTTTATATCGAACAAACGGTAAAAGATAAAACCCAACCCCGGAAGCAGAATCAGCTTCAAAAAACTTGAAGATAAAATTCTAAACATCCTTAACTGCATCATTTTAAAAGACAAAGAAGCCCCGATGAGGATTAAGGCCATAGGGAGTGCGAGTCCACTTAAAATATCCAGACTCCTGCTGATAACCAGCGGTAACTTTAGACCTGTAGAGGAAAATAGAATGCCTGCCAGTGCCGAAAGAATCACGGGGTTGCCCAGTATTCTTAATACAACATCTCTTTTGTTTTTTGAGGTTGAAGCATCGTCAGAATTGAATTGAAGGGCTACCACTGCGAGAACATTTTGCAATATCATGATAAAGCCGGCAATGATACTGGCCCTCACAAATCCATCATTACCGAGAGAATAATATGCCACGGCAAGACCGATATATCCCAGATTCCCATGAAAAGATGCCTGAATAAATGTCCCCAGCTCCCCTCTTCTGATACGCCAGATCAAACCCACACCCCATGCCACAGCAAAAACAGCTAAAACGGATAAAAGTGTAATTAAAATGACGGTAACATCAAACTGGGCACTTAAGGACGCTTTGGAGATCGCGTGAAAAATCATGGCAGGGATTGCCAGATAATAGACCAATCGGTTTGCCGGGCCTAAAAATTCCGGCTGAATAAATCCTTTAATCCGGACAAACCATCCAAGGGTTATTACGGCAAATATCGGAATTATCGTCGTTGCAATATTCATAAGATAAAGTCATAGAGTATTCGTAACACTTTAGCCTTTTGAAAACATTGCCGCTTCAGGTATAATAAATTTTTGGCTGAAAGAACTCGTTAATAAGGGCTCGTAATGAAAGAACCTGCCCGGGCTATTCATAAATGTCTCTTCTTTAATAGGGGGTTTCATCCATAAAGTTAAATCGTCGATGGTTCTTTCAAAACGATCCCTAATCCACTCAGACAGCTTCCAGCCAAAAATTTATTATACCTGAAGCTCCTTTGAAATCGATTTGTTTCAAAGGACTAAACTGTTACGAGTATTCAAGTTTCGCACCCGCATATTGCTCAAAAGCCTTTGATGCTGCCTTATTAGCTGAATCTTGCATGAAAATTGGTGCAAAACTTAAGGAACAGTGAATCAACTTACTTTCTTGACTTTCAACCATCCGACGCCTACACTTTATTCGATGCTTGGGACCTCGTAGCTTTCACCTCAATTGAAGTTTCATTTTTATAGTGTCTCTCTGAAAGTTACAAGTTATATTAATAAACGAGTCGGTGTAAACGCATTTGACTTCGATCCAGCGAAGCGACGGCGTTTTTCTCTTGGAAACCGACTGACTGTTTGAAGGGCTTTAGCACGCGTTAGCCCGAGCCGAACGAAATTATGACTTAAAAAATATCAATAGGATATTTTAGCGACAAATTGTTCTTTATAACTCTGGCACGGCTCGGACTTACGGGTGCTTAAGCACAAGTTTCAGTCGGTTGTAAAGAGATATACGCCGTCGTGAAGCGCTCTCACTGTATTGGGATTCAAATGCGCTTACCCTGTTAAACGAGGAGTATCATGTGAAAAATGATATTATCAACAAAGTCAAAGAGGTTTCCGTTAGAAAAAAATTCCCCGACGGTTCTTTGTATACCAGCATCTCTATTGAACATATAATAAATCTCTCAGATTTTTTTCAACTCAGCGGACGTCACATTGAAATTACAGCCCTTGATGAAAACATTATTCCTGAGCATTATGTCCGTAACATGAACACATTTTCACCAAAGGATCAGTCGATTCTATTAAGTTCACGGGCAAGCATTGTTGGTTTAGGGGGACTGGGCGGTACCGTAACTGAAATTCTCGCTCGCATTGGAATCGGCACACTTACACTGATTGAAGCCGACACATTCGAAGAGAGTAACCTGAACCGGCAATTTTTAAGCACACATCGCCTTCTTGATACATCAAAAACCAACACTGCCATTAAAAGGGTCCGTGAAATAAATCCGACGATTACTGTTGAGGGGCATGACGAATTGCTTGACGATAGTAATGCAGCAAGTCTAACTGAAAATTCAGATGTCATTGTTGATTGCCTTGACAATATACAAACTCGATTTTTTCTGGAAAGCGCCGCAAAAAAGGTCGGATCACCTCTTGTCTCTGCTGCGGTTGCAGGAGTCTACGGGCATGTCATCAGCATCTTTCCTGAAGACACGGGGTTAAAACTGATATACGGTGATTCAGATATTCTACCACAGAAAGGGGTTGAGACTTCATTGGGTTGCTTGCCGCAGGTTGTCACACTCCTTGCAGCTTTGGAAACTTCCGAAGTCGTAAAAATACTTTTAAAAAAAGGATCTGTCTTAAGAAATAAACTGGGTATAATAGATCTAATGGATAATATTTTTGAAGTCCTGGATTTACTTTAATCCGGCAACAAACCGAATCATCTGACCGATGACCATGGTGATAATCTCTTTTGGCATAAAACCCTCAGGTACCCATTCCATAACCGTGTCTGTTATCTCCTTTGTACTCTTTTTAATATCTTTCGTTTTCGCGTAAGATGCTTCCAGAATACTCCTGGTTTCCATGGCGGCATCCATGGATTTTTGCAGAAAATGTCTGCCGTCGCTGCCAGTCCTTGCCCAAAAGTGTTCAGTAAGATAAATCTCTATTTCATGGCGGGCCATCTTTTGAAGGCTCTCCTGGTACTTGTCAAAATTTGAATTGGCGGCTGTAAATATCCTGTCCCCAATAGGGATGCCCCCTGCATCGGAAGCAAACATCGCTTTTTCTTGGGGCACAAATATTGCTATCGAACACGAAGAATGACCCGGCACTTCCATCACGTTCATTGACAGGTCATCACAGCTAAGAATATCTCCCTCTTTTACAACATCATCAATATTAATTCTGTCAAACTCAATTCCAATATCTTTGTCCTGTTGTTCCAGTCCAAGTTCAGTCAAAATTTTTTGATTTAAAGATGAAATACTTTCCATAACTTCGGGCTTATCCAAAAGTTCTTTTGCCCTTGCCGATGCCGTTATTGATACCCATGGCCATCGCCTTTTAAAATAAGAGACGATTCCACAGTGGTCAAAATGGGAATGGAGTATGATGATCCGTTTTATCTTTTTTTCTTCTATGTTAAAGCTTTTCAGTTGTTTTATAATATCAGGAATAATGTAGGCCAATCCACCCCCAAGCAGGGCAAATTCTTCGGCACCTTTTAAAAGATAAACACATGATTCTTTTCGTCCAAGAAATAAAATCCTGTCCGTAACAAAACCCGGTTTTTCTATGATCATCTTTTCCTCATTCAATACATATTCCAGAGGGCGGGGTGTTTTTATTTGTTAAATCGCTCCATGGGGTGTGTTTTTTTCAAACCGTTTCTATCTAATTTTGGCAGTTAAATGTCGACATTATTGACAAATCTTCATATTCATAGTCTATTCTGACAGGCTCATTAAATTTGTCAAGAATGGAAACCTTATTTGCAATGACAGACAATCTCAAAGAAAAAAAGAATATCTTTTCCCGAACATTTCATATACAAACTGCCGGCTGTCGATTCAGGGTTAAACGCATTGAACCTGAGCCTGGAACACTTTTAACCACACTTGTTTTTCTTCATGAAGGCCTCGGCTGTATTGAGATCTGGCGGGATTTCCCGGAAACGCTCTGTGAATCTCTCGGCTGCTCCGGGTTGGTTTATGACCGAAGGGGTTACGGCGGTTCCGAAATGTTTGAAGGCCCATGGCCGGTCGATTATTTAGAGGTGGAATCTTCAAAATACTTGCCTGCACTGTTAAAGGAATGCGACATTGATAATGCCGTTCTCATCGGACATAGCGATGGGGGCACAATCGCACTAATCACCGCCGCATCTCACAGCAACATGGTGCGCGGGATTATTACAGAAGCAGCACACATCTTTGTTGAACAAATAACCATCCAAGGTATTCGCAGTGCGGTTGAGGCTTTTGAAACCACTTCTTTAAAGGAAAAGTTTGTCCGGTATCACAAAGAACATACGGAAACAATTTTTTACCGGTGGGCCAACAGGTGGCTGTCACCTGAATTTTCCAACTGGAATATTCAACAAGACCTTTCTAAAATAACATGTCCGGTTCTCGTTATCCAAGGTGAAGATGATGCCTATGGAACCCCTGCCCAGGTCGAAGGTATCGCCACCCAAATATCCGGACCGGTGCGTGTCAAACTCATACCTGACTGCGGCCACACGCCTCATTTTCAGGCCAAAGACACCGTTTTTTTAGAAATGACGCGATTCATCAGGGAAATTTTTCTATGATGGCCCTTGCAGGTATCAGTCCGGTGGCGCCGGCAGATACAATATTTCCAGCTACACCTGGTCCGTCCCCGGCAACGTACATCCCATGAATCTTTGTTTCCAGCTCGCTGGTTGTATCAACCTGTGTAGCAAAAAACTTAATCTCAGGTGCGTAAAGGAGTGTTTCGTCATTGGACACTCCCGGAACCACACGATTAAGTTTGTCCAAGCCTTCAATAATATTAGTTAAAATTCTCTCTGGCAAGGCCATGGCAATATCACCACAGACCACACCGGTCAGTGTCGGCTCGATGTAGCCTTTTTTGACCCGATGCCATGTGCTGCGCCTTCCGCGCTTGAGATCGCCAAAGCGTTGCAGTATTGGTCTGCCCCCGCCAATCAAAGTGGCGAGGTTCCCAATGGATTCACCGTATGCTTGATTGTCTGTTACGGGTTCGGTAAGGATCACCTTGGACAAAAATGCAAAGTTGGTATTCTCAGATTTCTTGTGCTGATATGAATGGCCGTTAACACAGACAAAGTTACTATAATTTTCTAAAGAAACAAACCCGCCTTTATTGGTACAAAATGTCCGGGTCTGATCATCATATTTTGATGTCTGTATAAAAAAAGTAGGGTCATAAATTACATCACAAAGATCTTGCATGATATCCTTGTGAACCTCAACACGTACCCCAACTTCAATCCCTCTTTGCTTGAGTCCGATCCCGTATTTTTGTGCCAGTTTGCCAACCCAGTCAGCCCCCACACGTCCGGGTGCCAGGATAATGTTGTTGGAAAGGTATTTTTTTCTGCTGGTCACGACACCTTTTACTCGTCCATTTTCCACAATGATGTCCTTTACTTCCTCAGACGTGTGCAAGGTCACCCCTTTGGACTTGATGTAATCAGCCACATTTGAAATATATCCGGGCAAGCATTCGCTGCCAAGATGTTTCTGTTTGATAATAAGCAGATCGATTCCATACCGCTTGGCCCTTTTACGGATATTTTTGGCTTCTTCCATATCCGTCGGATAGACAATGCTATCCATGCCGAATTTGTTGAATATCTGTTCTGTCTCATGAATAAGAATCTGGGCCCGGCGTATCGACATAAACTGTGTTAGATCGGTCTTTCCTAATTTGTGGATAAAGTTTAGCTTACCGTCTGAAAATAGACCTGCTCCACCAACACCGCACAATATATTACACGGTCGACATTTCATGCATTTCTTATTCTTGCTCATCGGGCATATGCGTTTTAAAGGACCTTTCCCTTTTTCAACAATAAGAACATTGAGGTTGGAGTGTTCACAAAGATAAAACGCCGCAAATAGTCCGGCAGGGCCAGCCCCGACAATAATGACATCATA
>PKTV01000128.1 GCA_002868985.1 Desulfobacteraceae bacterium
CCCTTGGTTATGCCAATGAAAAGAAGATACCCTATGTAAGGCCTTTCGTAAAATATACACCGACATGGCCCAGAAGTTTTATGCCTCAGGACCAGAGCTTCAGAGATCTCGTGGCTAAAATGAAACTGATTCCCATCAGAGAATTAATCGAGGGTAAAAGGATTCTCTTTTGTGATGATTCTATTGTCAGGGGAACACAACTCCAGGAAAACATTCAAATATTATACGATCTTGGTGCGTTGGAGGTGCACATGCGCCCGGCCTGTCCGACCCTGATTTATCCGTGTGAGTTTCTTAATTTTTCGGCGTCTCGATCGACGCTCGATCTTGCAGGACGAAAGGCGATTAAAGATCTTGAGGGTACTGACGATAAATTTTTGCTTGAATACATAACGTCAAATTCAGACAAGAACAGGGCAATGGTTGACAATATTCGTAAACGCTTACGACTGACATCTTTAAAATATCAAAAGCTCGAAAATCTTGTGGACGCCATTGGACTGCCTAAGGAAAAATTATGTACCCACTGCTGGGATGGACGCGGTTATTTCTAATCTTAATTGTGCATGGAAGCTGTTTCAAAACCTCCCGTTCGCTGGCTTGAACCTTTTGTAAAGTGCTAAGCTCGCTCCACTGGTAAGAACTGAAAGCGGTCATCTCAAGCATCAATTGAATATCCGTTAACGTGAAAAAATCTGAAAGGAATTATGATGGGCAAACGCGAAGACATCAATAGTGTTTTAATTATTGGATCAGGACCTATTATTATCGGGCAGGCGTGTGAGTTCGATTATTCCGGTACCCAGGCCTGTAAGGCATTGCGCAGTCTCGGCTACAAGATCATATTGGTGAACTCCAATCCGGCAACGATCATGACCGATCCTGGAATGGCGGATGTCACCTATATTGAACCCCTGAATCTTCAGACACTGACGAACATTATTGAGGCCGAACGACCGGATGCCCTTCTGCCGAACTTGGGCGGTCAGTCCGGCTTGAACCTGTCTTCAGAACTATACAAAGCCGGTGTGTTGGATAAATACGGCGTTCAGATTATCGGCGTGAACGTCGACGCCATTGAACGCGGGGAGGATCGCACTGCTTTCAAAGAGACCATGAATCGCCTTGGCATTGAAATGCCTGAAAGTCAGACGGTCAATAGTGTGGAAGACGCGGAGATGGTTGCGGATAAGCTTGGCTATCCTGTTGTCATTCGGCCGGCATACTGCATGGGCGGAACAGGGGGAGGATTGGTGTATAATGTCGAGGAGCTTCGAACCGTTGCGGCCCGGGGTCTTTCGGCCAGTATCGTCAACCAGGTCTTGGTTGAAGAGTCGGTGCTGGGCTGGGAAGAACTCGAACTGGAGGTTGTCCGGGACGCCAAGAACCAGATGATCACGGTCTGTTTCATTGAAAATGTTGATGCTATGGGTGTGCACACCGGAGATTCCTTCTGCACGGCACCCATGTTGACTATCGCGCCTGAACTTCAGGAGAGACTCCAGAAATATTCTTACGACATCGTGGAAGCCATCGAGGTTATCGGCGGGACAAACGTTCAGTTCGCCCATGACCCCAAGACGGGAAGGGTGACGGTCATCGAAATCAACCCAAGAACTTCGCGTTCGTCGGCATTGGCATCCAAGGCTACGGGATTCCCAATTGCTTTGGTATCTTCGCTTCTGGCCGGTGGTTTGACCATGGATGAAATTCCGTACTGGCGTGATGGAACCCTTGAAAAATATACGCCGTCCGGCGACTATGTTGTGGTCAAATTTGCCCGTTGGGCCTTTGAAAAATTTGAAGGCGTCGAAGACAAACTCGGTACCCAAATGCGGGCCGTTGGGGAAGCCATGAGCATAGGCAAGAATTACAAGGAGGCCTTTCAAAAGTCCATACGCTCCCTGGAAATCGATCGTTACGGTCTCGGTTTTGCCCTTGATTTCAATAAAAAATCTCTGGATGAATTGCTCAATATGCTGAATACTCCCACCAGCGAACGACAATTTATGATGTACGAGGCCCTGCGAAAAGGTGCCGATGTTCAGACCCTTTACGAAATAACCCACATCAAACCCTGGTTTATCGAACAGATGAAGGAGTTGGTGGAACTTGAGGAACACATCCTTGAATATAAAGGGATGACGCTTCCCGATGACATCCTCATCCAGGCCAAAAAAGACGGATTTGCGGATAAATATCTCGCCAAACTTCTTGGTATTCCTGAAAAAGATATCCGAAAAAGACGAACTGCACTGGGTGTGGTGGAAGCCTGGGAGCCGGTTCCGGTAAGTGGTGTAGAGAACGCGGCCTATTATTATTCGACCTACAATGCGCCGGATCAGGTACCGGTGAGCGACCGCAAAAAAATAATGGTTCTCGGCGGCGGCCCCAACCGGATTGGACAAGGCATTGAATTTGACTATTGTTGTGTCCATGCCGCCTTTGCCATTAGGGAAGAAGGGTATGAGTCCATCATGGTCAACTGCAACCCTGAAACGGTTTCGACAGATTACGACACCTCGGATAAACTCTATTTTGAGCCCCTGACCGTCGAGGATGTTCTGAGCATTTATGAAAAGGAGAAACCAGAGGGCGTGATTGTTCAATTTGGTGGCCAAACGCCGTTGAACATTGCCAATGAGCTGGCTGAAGCCGGCGTCAAAGTTCTGGGAACCTCACCGGAAACCATCGATCTGGCCGAGGACCGGGACCGGTTTCGCAAATTGATGCGCAAACTGGGAATCCCCCAACCGAAATCGGGTATGGCCAGTAATCAGGAAGAGGCCCTTGAAATCGCAAAACAGATCGGATACCCGCTGATGGTTCGTCCATCTTATGTATTGGGTGGGCGTGCCATGGAAATCATACTGGATGAAGAAATGCTGTTGCATTACGTGGCTGCGGCCGTTGAAGTATCGCCGGAACGGCCGATTTTAATCGATAAATTTTTAGAAAATGCCATCGAGGCCGAGGCGGATGCAATTTCAGACGGCACTGACGCCTTCGTTCCCGCTGTCATGGAACATATCGAACTGGCCGGAGTGCATTCAGGAGATTCTGCCTGTGTGATTCCGCCCATCAGTATTGCACAAAAACACATCAAGACAATAAACGAATATACCCGCAAAATTGCCATAGAACTCAACGTGGTCGGCCTAATGAACATTCAGTATGCCATTGTCGACGACACCGTATACATTCTGGAAGCGAATCCGAGGGCTTCACGGACGGTACCTATTGTTTCAAAGGTTTGCAATATATCAATGGCTCGGGTTGCGACACAGATTATGCTTGGGAAAAAACTGTCCGAACTTGGGATTGAGGAAAGGTCGATTCCGCACTATGGTGTCAAGGAAGCAGTTTTTCCGTTTAATATGTTGCCTGAAGTCGATCCGTTATTGGGGCCGGAAATGCGGTCAACCGGTGAAGTGTTAGGGATTTCGGATTCTTTTGGTATGGCGTTTTATAAAGCCCAGGAGGCGACCCGTATGCCATTGCCGGTAGAGGGAACGGTTTTAATTACCGTGGCCGATAAAGATAAGCCGAGCGCTTTAGAGCCGGCCAGACTGTTTCAGGAACTGAATTTCAAGATACTGGCGACAAACGGGACCTATGAATTTCTGACAGAGTACGGCATCGATTCGGAACCGATCAAGAAACTGGGATACGGTCGACCGGACATTGTGGACGAGATTAAAAACGAGAAAATTCAACTAATTATCAACACACCGAGCGGAAAAGAGAGTAAAGATGACGACTCCTATATCCGCAAGGCGGCGATTAAGTTTAATGTTACGTATATTACCACAACATCCGCTGCTGTGGCGGCTGCAAGGGGTATTGCCGATCGGAGAAGAGGACAAGAAAAGGTAAGATCGTTACAAGACTATCATGCGGATATTCGATAGGTTTCTATTTCCATTCCTAACCCGGATTTCTCTTTAGTTTGATACGTTTATTCATGAGAAATTCGGGTTATAACCTTATTTTATTTGTTTGAGCGTATGGATATTGATCCATGAAGACGCCCCAGGCGGCTTACAATCCCAGAACAGCCAGCCGTCTACGGAGCTGCGTGTTATCGTCATTGCTGCTGCGGAAGGCGACAAAAATTTCTTTCCATTCATCATCAAAGCACCGCTGCTCACTTCCCCATAGTAGAAATACCCTTTGTACTTACCGCGAAATTCAGTGCCCTTTGGAAAGGTAAGGTCATCGACGATCCAAGGCAGGGAAGAATCGGGTTTAATGCTTTCCATCGAAACCTCCTTAAAGTTTAAGCAGGAACATACGTCTGACATTAATGGCTGAAGAAACGCTTTAGCCTAAAATATTTTATAAAAATTAGCACAAATAAAAATATAATTCAATTCATAAGTTTCACTTATATTGTTTTAATTGTAGGTCACGATGATCAAGAATGATACAGGGTTCATTTGATTGACACCCATGAAATTTTCGTTTATCGTGAATTTTAAAGAGTCTATTCCTAAATTTCTTGTAAAATCGCATGATGGAAAGCATACTTTGCTGCTATGGGCGTTTTTGGCAGGGCGGAATGATGGTTTGAGATGGGTGAGGTTGATAAAATATTGTGGACAACGAAAGCGAGAAGCTGATGAGTTTAAAAAAAATTAGAGTGACTTCAGGAGTTGACCAGCTTGACAAACTCCTGGATGAACTGTACATCGGAGATAATGTGGTCTGGCATGACGATGCCGGCAGTTTAGCCGCTGTATTTTGTCTAAATTTCATTCAAGTGTCTCAGGCCCAAAACAAACCACTTATTTACGCCAGTTTTGACCGTTCTCCGCGCAATCTCATCGAAAAATTGGGACCATTGGCCAATAACCGAGAACTCATCATCCTGGACTGCTTTACATATGGCAAAGGAGCAGGTTCCGAAGTCTTTCTAAAGTTTTATGATAGAAAGAAACCTGAATGGCCCTGCCAGGTTGTCAAAGTTGATGACCCCCGCCAGATGAATCAGGTCATGGATGCGCTCTATGGAATCCATGGGACCCTTGAAGGTGATGTCCGGTTCGTTTTTGAAAGCCTGACCGGTATGCAGGAACTTTGGGGCGGTGAACAGCATATTCTAAACTTTTATTCCCATTCCTGCCCTCGTTTATATGAACTCAATACCATCGCGTATTGGATTATCGAAAAACGGGCCCATTCCCAACGTCTCAGAGCACAAATCAATCAAATCGCCCAGGTGGCTATTGATCTGTCCGTGAAAAGAGGAAAGACGTACCTGACAATTCTTAAAGCTGAAAAGCGTAACCTGGATACGCTGAACCGAGCATTCAGTTATTGGCGCAAAGACCTGAAAATTTCCTTTGATTCGGAAAAACGTTCTACGGGACAGTTTGACCTGGGAATCCGCTTGAAAAAATTTCGCACCAAACGAGGCCTGTCCCAGACGGAATTGGCGAAGCTCGTTGGTGTGACACCGAGCACCATCTCTCAGGTTGAAAGCGATTTGATATATCCGTCTTTACCGGCACTTCTTAAAATAGCAGAAGTTTTGGCTGTTGATATAAACTCCTTTTTTCAAGAATCGGCGGGTGTGAAAAACCGGGTGGTCTTTCCTTCCGGAGAATCGGTGGATATGAAATTCCCGGATTTGCCGCAAGACAGCATCCAGGGCAGTCTGCTGACGCCGGTGGATTTCGAAGCTAAAGTCGAACCCCACCTTATCGAGATTCAGCCAAAGATGACCCTTCCTTCCCACTTCTTTATTCATAAAGGTGAAGAAATTGGATATTTGTTGTCCGGAAAATTACAATTGACGTTGGGTAAGACGGATTATACCGTTAGTGCACGTGATGTGATTTATTTGACTAATGAAATGCCCTCTCAATGGAAGAATCCCGGTCCAGAGCCGGCCAGGCTGCTTTGGTTTAAAATAAAATAACCTAAACTGAGCGTTTCAAATTTTTGAAATGGTTAATTTAATAATAATTTTTAAGGTATTCTGCCATTCTTAATTTCAAGAATTTGAAACCCTAAGGGATTTCCAATTTTTATCCGCCTCAGGAGGATCACCGCATC
>PKTV01000461.1 GCA_002868985.1 Desulfobacteraceae bacterium
ACTTGTCGTCACTGTCCGGACCATCCCCCAAAAAAACCTCCCTGCAGAGTTCAAGGGCCTTTTCACCATACGCTTTGCTGAATGCATTGAGGTAGGTACCGTTTAGAGATTCAACACAGTGTATATAACAGTCCATTCCTGTATAAAAGCGTTGATCTATAGGCGCCCCTGCAATCAATTCAGGGTCGAGAAGGATTTGATCGAATACCGTGAAGTCGGAATTGATCCCGAGTTTCTTTTCAGGGCCTGAAAGTACGGTTGTACGGGACACTTCCGCCCCGGTTCCGGATAAGGTAGGAATACCTACGTGGTATATCGCTTCTTTCTTTATAAGATCCCAGCCCTGATAATCTGCAGAAGAGCCGGAATTTGTGAGCATCAAAGACACCGCTTTTGCAACATCCATAACACTTCCGCCACCGATTCCGATAATCCCGTCCGGTAATCGATGAGAAAAATTTTTTATCTTTTGTGTCAACGCATCAACATATGTTGTCTTGGGTTCATCATCAACATTGATCCATATGAGTTTATCCTCGTTTGTTACCGGCACTCTGTTTTTTAAACGGCTATCTTGAAAAACATCGTCTACCATGTAAACCATATAGGAATCGTTTGATTGACGTCTTTTGGCAAGAATACCGTCCAGCTGGTTAAAACAACCCCGGCCAAAAACAACATAAGAAACCATTTTGAAATTTCGAAACATAGTAAGACCCCCGGGTTATGGGTTAGAGGTGATCGGTAATGGGTTATGGACAAATGTTTAAAATGTAATTGTTCGAAATATAACCCAACATCCATTACCCATTTGCTCTTTCCTCTTTTCTATAACCTATTACCTATTACTTATCACCTATTTCCTCTTTCCTATTTTATATTTCCTATCTTTTTAAATACACCTGTTATTTTTTCTATCCGCTGGGCCAGCTCCTCCTCTGTCCAAGACAATTTTATCAGCATGGATATAGTCCTGGCCATAATACTGTCCGACTTGGGAAACTTTATTTTCTCATATTCCGGAAGCTCTTTAATTAGAGTAATCGGCAGCCTGGCGGGAGACTTGAGCTTTTTGAAATGATCCCACTGTCGAATGTAATGCCAGTTATTGTCATACCAGTAAAAGCAAGAATCAACACCTGCGTTACCCAGAGACGCTGCCGCCTCTCGGGCTTGAGATTCATCCGGCAGGAAGAAAGAGAGAAATGTCGCAGAGTCTCCTTTCGGATCGGGGATATCTCTAAAACTGATTTCAGGAAACTGCGCCAGGGCATCCTTGATGACTTTTTTATGCAACCTCTGTTTTTCCAGAATGAAATCAAGCTTTTTAAGCTGAGCCACTCCAACAGCTGCATTCAGCTCACTGATACGGAAATTTGTTCCCAAAATTGGATGACCTTCGAGACCTCGGTCATTGCCGATGTGGTCATGTCCGTGATCAGCATATGCATCTGCAAGGGTATAAAGTTCTTTATCATCAGTGACAACGGCACCGCCCTCACCACATGTGATCGTTTTGACAGGATCAAATGAAAAGCAACCCATTTGGCCAAATGTACCCAGCGATTTTCCGTTAAACGTAGCGCCCAGAGACTGGCAGGCGTCTTCTATCAATACAAGCCCCTTTTGATCGCAAAAACTTCGTATCTCTTCAATATGTGCCATGGCCCCGCACATATGGACCGGCAATACAGCCTTTGTCCGGGAGGTGATAACGGATTCAATGGATTTAGGGTCCAGACAAAGTGTTTCATCAATCTCAGAAAAAACAGGGACTGCACCGGCGTCTAAAATCGCTTCAATGGTTGCGATAAATGTAAACGGTGGCACAACGACTTCGTCTCCTGCACCGATTCCGCATGCCGCGAATGCAATACAAAGCGCTGCCGTACCACTGGAACTGAGATGGCAATACCCGGCACCGATTCGTTTTGCCAGTTCAGATTCAAATGTTTTTGCCTTCCAGTGCCCTTTTCGGACGCCGTCGAAACCATAACGGAACAACACACCCGTATCAAGAACATCTTGAACTTCTTTGCGTTCTTCGTCGCCAAATATTTCAAAGCCCGGCATGATAAATCTCCTTGTTGAATTGTCGATTAAAAAATATAACTCATCCCCCTTTATCCGAAAGGTTTTGATTTTTGGCAAAAGCATCCTTAAAGTACTTCTTCATCGCAATACGTGCGTAATAACTTGCGCGAAGCCCGATGTATTTTTCGTGGGCCACAATAACGGACAAGGCGATTTTCCCCTCCCCTTTCTTTTCTTCGGCAAAACCCACAAACCAGTCGTACCGTACATCGTGGGTTTTATTGTCAATGGAGCCGGTTTTACCGCCGATATTAAGCCTTGAAAGAATTTTATCTCTCCGGTGCCGTCGGAAAGCTTTTCTGCCCGTACCGCTTTTTATGGTAGTTGCCATCAGGCGGTTCAGCGCCTGGGAAGCATTTGGAGCCATCGCCTGGCTCATCGGAACCAATTTTCCGTTGTAAATGATGCGTCCCTTTTCATTCACAATCCGATCAACGATGGTGGGTTCCAACAGTTGCCCCTGATTGATGATTGCCGAAGCCATCATTGCCCCGTGAATGGGAGACATTTTTGTTTTATTGTTAAATCCACAGGCGATTTCGGCCCACTGATAGGGCTCATAAGACAAAGCGACACAACTGGGATCAACAATAATTTCAAAATCAATGTTTTTGTTGAAGCCAAATGCTTTCGCATATTCTTCAATCGTTTCTTTACCAAGATAAAGGGAGCCGATTTTCCCAAACACCGGATTCACCGACTGGGCAAAAGCGTCCTTAAATGAGACCCGATTGGTGTACCGGTTTTTTCGCTCTTTGAGCTGAGACTTATACAAAGTGTGTTTCATGCCGTTGTAACTAAACACATGGTTTGAACTAAAACCATATTTTTCAATCGCCGCAGATGCAGTAACAATCTTAAAGATACTCGCTGCTGGGAACCTGTTATCAAGGCATGGGTTATTGGACGGATCGGTTTTATTAAAACTCACCATGGATAAAATCTTGCCGGTAGCCGGTTCCATGGCCACAATTCCAATGTATCGAGCGGTAGACGTGTTAAGCTTTGATAGAAGATAATTCTGCAGTCCAATGTTAAGACTGGTCTCTACCCTAAATTTATGATCGTTTAAAACAAAATCGAAACTTTTGTTCTTTAGGTTTACAAAGGATACACGATTCAGCAACGTTTGGACTTTCTTTTTGTCGAATGAATGACCACCATTGGATGGTGAAATATAATCCGTTGCTAAATGGGAAAATGATTTCCCGCCAATACCGCTGGTTACACCGTAAACCACAACAAACAAAAGGAGGGCCAAAACAGAACACTTAAGGAAACCATTTACGAATCTTTTTTTTGCTGCAGACCATTTTAGGCCGTCTTGATATTCCCGCCAGTTCGGCCTCTCACTTTTCGTCGTATCAGTTTTAAGTCTTTGGGGCATCGTATTATCTTGGCGGATCACGATATCTTTAGCTAAGAGACGTACCTGGTTTCACTTTTTTGTCCAGAGTTGCGACTGCGCAGCTATCTTTTTCAACAGCAGCCAACAACATACCGTTAGAAAGGATCCCCATCAACTTGGCCGGTTTCAGGTTCGCAACCACAACAACCTGCTTCCCCTCTAAATCCTCCGGAGAATAGGTCTCCGATATACCGGCCACGATGGTCCGTCTTTCCCCCATGTCAACTTCAAGCTTTAACAATTTTTTTGCCCGAGGGAGCGCCTCGGCATGAATGACGGTAGCGACCCTAAGATCTATTTTATTAAGCTCTTCGAGAGTTATCTCGGGTTTAATGTCAAGCGCCATACCTCTTGTATCCTTCTTCCCGGGTAATGCCATAGGCTTTTTTTTAAGATCGATCCTTGGGAAAAGCGTGATCGATTTCGGAACTCTCGTTCCGGGCATCAGGGTTTTCCACCTTTTAAGGACATCAATACTAAAAGACTGCTTCTTCGAATCAATACCGAGATGTTTCTGCATGGCTTCCGCAGTTTCCGGCATTATTGGATAGATGAGGCCGGATATTATCCTGAGTGATTCAAGAAGGTTATAAATGACGACTTCAAGCTGTTTGCGGCTGGATTTTTTCTTCGCAAGCACCCAAGGGGTCGTAAGGTCAATATATTTGTTCATATGGCTGATAAATTCCCAAATTGCCACGATCGCTTTGTTAAAGGCGAATCTTTTCATATATTTTTCGAATTTGGCAATGGTTTCTAATGCCTCTGATTCCAAACCGAGATCTAATTCTCTTTCCACTTTTTTATCAATTCCAGAAACGACCCCGGAAAAATATTTGTGGACCATTGCAAGAACTCTACTGAATAGATTTCCAAGATCATTCGCAAGATCAGAATTAATTCGTTGTATCAGTGCTTCTTCACTGAAATTGGAATCGAGCCCGAAGGTCATATCTCGCATCAGAAAAAATCGAAACGCATCGAGACCGTAAACATTTTTAAGTTGAAGCGGCTCTACTACATTCCCGATGCTTTTGGACATTTTGCTTTGATCGATATTCCAGTACCCATGGACATGCAAATGCTTGTATACAGGAATTTCTGCCGCCTTGAGCATGATCGGCCAGTAAATGCCATGGGGTTTTAATATATCCTTGGCGATAATGTGCCGGGCATGCGGCCAGAAAGTTTTAAAGAGATCTCCATCCGGATACCCTAAGGCTGAAACGTAGTTTAAAAGCGCGTCAAACCAAACATAGGTGACATATTCTTTATCAAAGGGCAGTGTAATCCCCCACTTAAGGCGCGTTTTAGGTCTTGATATGCAAAGGTCCTCAAGCGGCTCTTTGAGGAAGGATAGAACTTCATTTCTATAACGTTCCGGGCTTATGAAATCAGGATTGTTATGAATATGCTCAATCAGCCAGTCTTGATAACGACTCATCTTGAAAAAGTAGTTGGATTCTTTTATGAGTTCAGGCGTCGTTTCGTGATCAGGGCACTTGCCGTCAACCAACTCTCGATCTGTATAAAAGCGCTCACACCCAAAACAATAAAACCCCTGGTATTCACTGAAATAGATATCCCCCGAATCATAGATCTGTTGCAGGATCTGTTTTACCAACAACGTATGGGAAGCATCCGTTGTACGGATGAAATAACTGTACTTGATATTAAGTTCGGGCCAAAGATCTCTGAAAAGCCCGCTTATTTTGTCAACGTAGGTCCTGGGGCTTAAATTCTCTTTCTTTGCAGCTCGAACGATCTTATCGCCATGTTCATCTGTACCTGTTAGAAAAAAACGCTCTGCCTGGAGCATGGAATGAAATCTACAAGCAACATCGGCCACAATCGTTGTATAAGCGTGCCCAAGATGGGGCCTGGCATTCACATAATATATCGGCGTGGTTATATAAAAAGGGTTAACCATTTCTTTCTCCCAGGTATAATTTCGTGATTCGAGCTATTTGTTTACTGCAACTGTCTCATAACGCAGCAGATTCGGTAAAATCGGCAATCGCTCAGTTTAGGTTATGATCTCATCGACCCGCGCTTCTATTTCCTCACCATCTTCTAAACGAATTGCAATGCGATTGTATATTGCATGATGGCGTATCACTTTGCCTTTCCCACTTTTAGTTTTAACTGCTTCCCCGACTTTGGGAAATTTCTCCTTTATTTTTTTGTAAATTTCATGCTCAAAAGTTAGACAACACATGAGTCTACCACACTGGCCGGAAATTTTAGTGGGATTTAAAGAAAGGCCTTGTTCTTTTGCCATTCTTATGGAAACCGGTCCAAATTTCTCGATAAATGCAGAGCAGCATATTTCACGCCCGCATCTTCCTATACCACCGCACATTTTTGCCTGATTGCGCACGCCAACCTGTCGCATCTCTACTCTGACACCGAATTTTTTAACCAGCATTTTTACGAGTTGACGGAAATCAACACGACCTTCAGATGTGAAAAAAAATGTCAATTTACTTGCATCGAAGGCACTCTCAACATTAAAAAGGTTCATTTTAAG
>PKTV01000459.1 GCA_002868985.1 Desulfobacteraceae bacterium
CGCCAATGTGAGGATGAATTTATCCAGGAAGGGGCGCCGGCCATCTCCCGAAACGAGGGAGTATTGTCCCTGGCCTGCGGTGCCGGTGTCCAGGCGCTGGTCAGACGATTTGTCAAGACCCCGGTGTTGCCGGGTGTCAATACCACCTTTATCGGTGTTCTGGAAAAGCAGGGGGTCTTTACCGAAGAGTGTGCCGGCTGCGGTGATTGCAAGCTCGCCATCTTCGGTGGAATTTGTCCGGTGACCCGCTGTGCTAAAAAACTGCTGAACGGTCCGTGCGGCGGATCCCAAAACGGCAAATGCGAGGTTAATCCCGAAACCGATTGTGCCTGGCAAATGATCATCGAGCGCCTCAGGATATTGGGTCAAATGAACAATTTAAGGATCTACGTTCCCCCCAAAAACTGGCAAACCAGCCTTTCAGGCGGCCCGAGAAAACTGGTAAGAGAGGATCATATGATATGAACGAAAAACCTATCAGCAGACTGCAGAAAATTTTAACAAAAGGAGAATTTGCCGTTACCGCAGAATGCGGTCCGCCACGGGGTGCAAATCCTGAGGTTATCCGTAAAAAAGGAGAGGTATTAAACGCATATGTGGATGCCATCAACGTTACCGACAATCAGACCGCCATTGTACGAATGTCGAGCATTGCGGCATGTGCGCATCTTCTGAAGATGGGTCTGGAGCCGGTGATGCAAATGGTCGTCCGGGATCGAAACAGAATCGCTTTGCAATCGGACATTATGGGGGCCTATTCCTTGGGTATCAGAAATATTTTATGCCTTTCGGGAGATCATCAAAGTTTTGGCAGTCAGCCGGACGCGCTGAATGTCTTTGATATAGATTCCATGAACCTCATCCGAACCGTTCAAACCATGCGGGATGAAGGCAAGGATATGAGCGGTTTTGATTTGAATGATCCGCCGGCAATGTTCATCGGCGCCGCGGCCAATCCGTTTGCCGATCCTTTTGAATATCGCGTGATTCGCCTGGCCAAAAAAATTGATGCGGGTGCTGACTTCATTCAGACCCAGTCTATTTATAATATGGATCGCTTCAAGGAATGGATGAAAATGGCCAGGGAAGAAGGCCTGACCGAAAAGGTTCATATCCTTGGCGGCGTCACCCCTTTAAAATCCGCCGGTATGGCAAAATTTATGAACAACAAGGTGGCTGGAATGGACGTCCCCGAAGCGGTGATTAATCGGATGGCGGGTGTCTCCAAGGAAAAAGCGGTGGAAGAGGGCCTTAAAATATGTCTGGAAACCATTGCCGAGCTGCGTGACATTGAAGGGGTGCATGGGGTTCATATCATGGCCATTGAATGGGAAGACATTGTTGGAGAAATCGTCCAATCGGCCGGCCTGACACCGAGACCCTGAGGATTTAATATTGATGACGGATGATGGATGATGGAGAGCTTTAGAAAATTTGTTAATTCTCAATAAATCATAGAGTCCACGGGTGATAAAATTTAAAAGATCTGACTGTTTGAGTATGTTAGTGGACCTTAGAAAAAACAGTGTATAAGATTATTTATTCTTATAAATAGATAAACACCGGCGTTTCGGCGGTTCATATAAAAATTATTGGATACTGTTTTTTCTTTAGGATCACTTTCATACGAGTTTCAGATATTTTAAATTTTATTATCCGTGGACGGCACGTCAATAGAACGTCTCGTGCACCAGAATTTAATAAATTGTTGCAAATTGGAGAATTAAATGCCCAAGAAGTATCATATACCCATTAAAACCGCTGATCCAAGGCACCATCCCATCGGCAAGTATGCCACGGTTGAGTTCCGGGAGGACTGCGCCGGCAGCTGCAAAGAGTGTGTGAAGAAAAAATGCATTTACGGTATTTTCAAGGATAACTACCTTCACATGAGCACCATGGGCGAACCTGAATACCTATATGCCTGCCACAGTTGTTTTCGTTGTGTCCAGGAATGCACAAGAGGCATTTTTTCCAGGGTGATAAATCCGGAATACCGTACATTGGGAGATGAGTATTGGCGCCCCGATATCATCCACAGGCTCTGGTATCAGGCCCATACCGGAAAAGTTCCGGTTTCAGGGGCCGGTTATCGGGGTCCGTTTGTGGGTGCCGGTTTCGATTCCATGTGGACCGACATGTCTGAAATTGTCCGACCCACAAGGGACGGCATCCACGGCCGGGAGTATATCAATACCTGTATCGAAATCTCCCGCAGGATATCCCCCTTAAAGTTCAATGACGACATGTCTTTGGCCTCAGAAGCACTTCCGATTCTGGAGATTCCCATACCTTTAATGTTTCAGATACCGGAAAGCCTGATTGTCAATCAACCGATTGTTGAATCAGCGGCCAGGGCAGCCCAGGTTCTGAACACCTTTCTGATCATTCGACCGGAAGATTATTCAGATGCACTTTTGCCTTATGCCCGAAGTCTGATTCCTAGTCTTACCTGTGACAATGCCATGGATCACCAATCGCTGATCCTCAAAAGTCGTGCGGTGGAACTGGCTTTTGGCACTAATATCGAAGACACCATTCAAAAAGTTCGTGAAATAAAATCGGATATTGTCCTAATGGTCCGCATTCCCCTGGATGCCGATGCTGCATCCCGTGCTTTGAAACTTTCGGTTTTGGGGGTCGACACCCTTCATTTTTTTGCAGACGAACACGGTAACGAACTGAATACCGAGCATCCCCGATTTTTAAAAGAAATGATTCGAGAGGTTCATCTAAAGCTCGTGAATGGTTTTGTCAGACAAAGAATCAACCTGGTATTTTCGGGTGGAATCTCCATGGCCGAGCATATGGCCAAATCCATCATTTGCGGTGCCGATGGCGTTATTGTGGACTTCCCCTTGCTCATCGCTCTGGAATGCAGATTGTGTTACCGTTGTCGAAAAGATCTGTCATGCCCTGCAAAAATAGACAACACCATCGATCCTCAATGGGGCAGCCAGAGAATAATTAACCTGATGGGTGCATGGCACAACCAGCTCATCGAAGTGATGGGCGCCATGGGAATCCGGGAGGCGAGAAGACTCAGGGGTGAGGTCGGCCGCTCCATGTGGTTTGAGGATCTGGAAATGGAAAGTTTCGGTCCCATATTCGGAAAAAGAAAAATAGCAGGATTAAAATAACCCATGAAAAAAAATAACATTCACTTTCAATTCCCTAAAACCGTCCAAGTGCCGGATCGGTTTCGCAATCCCATCGGAAAGTTCACCGTCCGGCGAAATGCCCGATGTATCTCATGCGGGTTGTGTGCAGAGCTGTGTCCTTATGGCGTACATCCGCGATATGACATCTACTCAAAACCGTTACGCCCCAAAGATTACAAATGTATCGGTTTTAAATGCAAAGAAAATGATTTTTTCTGTATCGACCGTTGCCCGGAACAGGCCCTGACACTTCGGCGCAATCCGATTCTGGAAACTTTAGGCGATTATCGCTGGACGTCAGAGATGCTCATTGCACACTGGGAAATGGCGGAAACAGCGAATCTTCCGATCGTTGATCTGGAATACAACCTTGGCAACTCGGGTGGCGGTTTTGATAAAATCCGCTTCAAAACACCGGAACCGGGTGACTACCTTAACCTCGGTGATGAGGACATCGACACCAGTATCAATTTGAACAAACGCGGTGATGGCCGGACGGACGTAATCAACGGCATCCCCTGTTACGGCGGCGGCATGTCTTACGGTTCCACCGCGTTGTCAGTCATGGTCAGCAGGGCACGAGCGGCCAAGTTATTGAACACATTGACCTGCACTGGAGAAGGCGGTTATCCTAAAGAATTGCTTCCGTATGCCGAGCATGTCATTACCCAGATTGCCACCGGTTTATTCGGTGTCAGAGAAGAAACCATTTTGCATACGCCCATGGTGGAATTCAAATATGCTCAGGGCGCCAAGCCTGGATTGGGTGGCCACTTGCTGGGCGATAAGGTGACCCCCGAAGTTGCCGCCATGAGGGAAACGGTGGTGGGGAATGCCCTCTTTTCTCCGTTCCCGTTTCACAGCGTCTATTCTGTGGAAGATCATAAAAAGCATGTGGACTGGATAAAGGAGATCAATCCAAAAACACTGGTTTCCGTCAAAGTCTCAACACCAACGGATGTGGATATGGTGGCGGTGGGCAGCTACTATGCCGGAGCCCATGTTGTTCATTTAGACGGCAGTTACGGTGGTACCGGTGCTGCACCGGATATTGCAAAAAAGAACATTGCCATGCCCATTGAGTACGCCATCCCCAAGGTGCATAATTTTTTAAAAGACGAAGGCGTTAGAGACAACGTCTGCTTGATTGCCAGCGGCGGCATTCGCAATGCACTGGACGTGGCAAAGGCTATTGCACTTGGAGCTGACGGCGTGGTTATCGGAACTGCGGAACTGGTTGCTTTGGAATGTGTTCGCTGCGGTCATTGCGAAAGCGGACGGGGTTGTGCCCGAGGCATCGCAACGACGGACCATGAACTGGGTATCATGATTACCGAAGATTGGGCCACCCAACGCATCGTCAACATGTACATGGCCTGGCGAAAACAGTGGTGTGAAATTTTAAGGCAATACGGCCTGAAAAGCATCAAAGAGCTGGTGGGACGATCCGATCTACTGGTGCATCTCGATTATCTGGATGAAGAAGAAAGATCAAAATATCAACCGGCACCACAAGCAGAGTTAATAATTTAGGTGTTTCAAAATTTATTAATACCTAAGTTGAGCGATTTTTGCGAAGATATGTGTTGAAATCTTGATGCAGAAAGATTTGCACAAACCGCAGGCATACCCGTGGATATGTCGAGGATTTTTGCAAAGCCTTTATGCGCAAGAGATCGATTCAGATCGAGAAAATAATCGCTCAATTTAGGTAATAGTTAAGCCCTTTGAAATAAATCGATTTCAAAGGAGCTTCAGGTATGATTAAATTTTTGACTGGAAGCTGTCTGAGTGGATTAGGGATCGTTATGAAAGAACCATCGGCGATTTAAATTTATGGATGAAACCCACTGTTAAATCAAAGAACTTTATTAATAGCCCAGGCGAATTCTTTCATTACGAGCCCTTATTCACGAGTTCTTTCAGCAAAAATTTAATTATATCTGAAGCGGTAATGCTTGCAAAAAGCTAAAGTGTTGCGTGGTTCTAATATTGTGCAAATACATAACCGCCCTTTCCGTTACTGTCTTCATATGACGGTTCGGGCAGGTTTTGTTTCCATCGCATATATTTCCTGGATTTCGCAATAAGAACCACACGTCCTTTTTCGGCGTTTTGAACAACGAGATCCTTAAATTGCTTCAGATTCAGAGACCGATGCTTCGCGTCTTCAAAACTCAGTCCATAGGACACCTCTCCGCCCCCTTCAAGAAGATACACATCATCTCGCTTGTAAAACCAGCAAACCGCTCCCATGGGATCTTCATCTGCAACAAGCATGGTGTCTGTCCGGATTTTGTGTACGTTTTTCAGCAGGAATGCCCCCGGAGCTTTGTTTTCAAGGGTCAGGTCCGGCATATGTATGGGGTAATCACCTCGTCACCTGGGCCTATTTTCAGGGCATTTAAAGCAAGATGCATTCCCGCAGTTGCCGAAGACAGAGCCACCGCTCCGGCACAGCCGCTATACTTGCAAAATTTTTCTTCAAATTCGGCATTTTTAGAACCGGTGGTGATCCATCCGGAACGAAGAACCTCACCGACAGCGGCGATATCTGCTTCAGTAATGTTCGGACGTGAAAATGGCAAAAACTCTTTTCGCATAGATCTTTTCATACAGCTTTGAAGGTTGAATTTCAACCTCATAGTCATTTTAATGGATGACCAATGAAAAAGCGTGTGCTATTTTTTGAAAAAATTCTATTGAAAAGAGCGATATTGACAAAGGATATGGAGTTCGATAGGTGGTTTTCTTTCCAAACGAATAAAAAAATGGGAGGATTTTCATTATGACTCAGCGGCCGATGCACGTCGAAACCAAATTGATTCATGCCGGTGAACCGGACCCCCGCATCGAAGGGGCGGTTAC
>PKTV01000464.1 GCA_002868985.1 Desulfobacteraceae bacterium
ATTTTTCAAAGATAGTTTCCTGTTCTTTTTTACGATCCCTTGCCACGAGTTCATGCGGTTTAAAAAAAGATTATCCATGCAGCGGCTATTTATAAAAACTCCCCGACCCCTCAGATAATTAGTGTAATAAGTGGGGCATCTCAATTGAGTAGGTGCGGTTCATATTTCCATAACCAGGCCGGTTGGACAATGGTCCGACCCAAAAATATCATTGTCGATAAACGCTTCTTTGACCCATCCCTTATCGATAATATCTTTGGTAACAAAAAAATAATCGATGCGCCATCCGATGTTGCGCTCTCTTGCCTTGAATCGATACGTCCACCACGAATATTTTACGGTATCCGGATAAAAATATCTAAAGGTGTCCACATAGCCGTTTTCAACAATCCGATCGAGCCAGTCGCGCTCGATTCGCAAAAAACCGGACGTTTTTTCATTGGCTTTCGGGTTTTTCAAGTCGATTTCATTATGGGCCGTATTGTAATCTCCGGATATGATGAGGCTTCGGCCCTGTTTTTTATAGGCATCGGCATAATCGAAAAAACTTTCATAAAAATCGAGTTTGTACTTCAGCCGTTCTTCACTCATTTGGCCATTGGGAAAATACACGTTAAAAAATATGAAATCACCAAAATCCACCTCGACAATACGACCTTCATTGTCGAATTCCGGTATACCGATACCGTAATCAATGCTTTTGGGCTTTATCCGTGTATAGGTGCAAACACCACTGTATCCCTTTTTTACGGTGGCCTGTGACCAGAATGCTTCATAACCTGATAAGTTTTTCATTTCATCTGTGAGTTGTACATCCTGAATCTTTGTTTCCTGAATGGCAAATATATCGGCATCCATCTGTTTGAATGATTTGAAAAAATCCTTTTTAATGGCAGCTCGAATGCCGTTTACATTCCAGGAAATCAGTTTTATTCTCTTTTTTTCCACCATATAAAATACTCCTGCATCTTTATCGAATCGTATTTCAACAGATTCTTGTCAGCGATTCACATCGTTTTATAAACGCATCGAGAAGTGCATAAAGTTCATAAACAGTTTCTATGTTGACATGTTCGTTCGGCGTATGCTGGCTGCGGTTACCGTCAGCGCCCCAGACAATTCCTTTTATCCCGAATTGTGAAAGAAAGCGTGAATCGTTGGCGCCGTCTTCAAACCCGATCCGTGTCTTTTTCGATATCTCAAGCAGTAACTTCAGGTGTTCTGATTCACCGCCGGAAAAGAGGGGTTCGACGTTCTCCACAACAATGTCGCTGTACAATTCTTTTTGCATGGCGTTGAACATCTTCTCAAGATCATCGGCTTCCGTATACCGAATTTCTAAACACGCTTCGGCAAATTCCGGAACGCCATGACGCGATTTTTCCGAACGAATATTATTACGAACAACTGCCCTGTGAGGATTTTCGGGGGCTGATTTCACAAAATAAGTCTCCCACGTATTAATGTCATTCATCAATTTTTCGACGGCGTTTTCCCCTTGCCATGGCTTACGGCCCGAAGTCACTTTTACTCGGCACAAAAGCTTAACCCTGGCAACACCTTTTTCTTTAACGACAATTTTTTCAATATTGCCGCCGTCAAGTACAATACAAAAGTCCGTTTGAATGTCAACAAGGGTCTTTTTTGCACCGTTGAAACCACCGATTTCTTCGTCGCTGGTAATCAAAATCCCGAAGGGTAATTCCTTTTGCCCCCTGCCCTGTTTTCGAAGCTGCTGAAGATTGTTTTTTAAAAGAACCAAAGACAGTGCCACCGCATATTTGTCATCAAAACATCCCCGCCCGTACAGTTTACCATCCTGTATCACCGGCCTGAACAGGTTGTCGGAAGCGTCCACGACGTCGATATGACTCATCAAAAGCAAAGGGGCAATACCATGCTGGGGAAGAACCAGAATGGCGGGAGTATTATGATAATCAAGACGTCTGTATGTAATATCCCAGGTGTTTAAATATTGTTCGACAAAGGCTGAACATCGGTGGATCTCATCCGGCTTTGAGTGCATGGTTTTGAATTGCACCAGGTCTTTTGTAAGATCGATAATTTCTATCATGTCACAATTTGAAATACTCGGGTTAGTTTTAAATAAATGAGCCCTCGGGGAGTTTTTATTCTAAATCCTCGAATACCAGCGGAATGGATGATCTTTTTTTAAATCGGATGCTGTTTGAGTGGCTTAGGGATCGTTAGAAAGAACAGGCGCATAGCTGAAATCGTATCTTTGAAAGAATTTTATAATAATGCAGCGAACCTATAGATATTTCAAAGATAGTTTACTGTTCTTTCTTTACGATCCCTTGCCGCGAGTTCATGCGGTTTAAAAAAAGATCATCCATGCAGCGGCTGTTTTGAAAAACTCCCCAACCCCTCAAACAAATATAATCATAGTGAAAGGTAAAGAAAAATATATTCGCCGTCATTAATATTGACGGCAATATCAGCGCCCCTGGATTCTGCGAATAAAATCCACACCGGTTTATCCCAGGAACCGCACTCGAGTTTCGGGAAATAGTCTCCTGTCTTCCCGCTGTACCACGACAGAAGCATGGGATCTTGTGCCAGTTCAGTTGCCTTGTCTTTGGCAATCTCCTTTGCTTTTACATAGTCAAGATCTTTGTCATCGACCTGGATCCTGATGTG
This sequence comes from Desulfobacteraceae bacterium, assembly GCA_002868985.1. Lineage (GTDB taxonomy): Bacteria > Desulfobacterota > Desulfobacteria > Desulfobacterales > UBA11574 > UBA11574. The sequence goes on from PKTV01000464.1 coordinate 2,662, forward strand.
ATTGCCCCAAAAACATTTTAACTCTTCTGGTGTCATGTTGTCATTCATATCCTTTTACAAAGAAAAAGCCGTCCTTGAATTTGATTGCCAATCAGATGTATCGGGCCATTTTCATCATGATTTCGTGTTTTTGTAAAGCCCCCGGCATGGTTTCCTGCAAACGGCCGTTATCAAATATCAAAATCTGAGGAACACTCAAAATGTTGTATTTTGAAGAGATCGCAGAACTGGAATCCACGTTCATTTTGCCAACCCTGATTTTTCCTTTGGCATCTTTTGCGAAATCATCGATCACCGGCATTGCCGTACGGCATGTGGGACACCAGGGCGCCCAGGCAAAAAGGAGTACCGGTAAAGGTGAGCCAAGCACCTGTTGATCAAAATTTGTTTCCGATACCATCAGAGGCTGCGCTACAAACAGCTCTTCTGTGTCAAGGGTTGTCCCGCATTTCCCACATTTTGCGCCTGCATTCAATTTCCAAAAGGGAATTTTGTTCCGGGTCCTGCACTTTGTACACCGAAAAAGATAGGATTCACCGCCTTTTCCTTCGGCCTGATCCATTTTCAGTTCAGCGCCACATTTTCCACATTTTGGAACATGCGAAATCTTTTCATGAGGTATTCTGTTTTTTGCGCCACAATCAGAGCAGCGGATTAGATGATGCGAATTCTTTTCCATAGCCTTTTATCTCCGATATTTTTTTATAACCTAAGTTGAGCGATTTTCAAGTTTGCCGCAGATAAGCCCCGCGTGGCGGGATCTCCGCTTCGCTACGACAAGTCTTGAGCATAGCGAAATCCCGCTCCGCGGGGGAAGATGTTGTTTCGCTATAGTCGTCTATGCGGAACGGCATCTGACGCAGTAGATGCGGTGAAATTGGAAATCCCGTAGGGTTTCAAATTGTTGAAATTCAAAATGTTAGAATACCTTAAAAATATTGTTAAATTAACCATTTCAAAAATTTGAAACGCTCAGCTTAGGTTATATAAAGAAGAGTTAATCCTCCAGCAGCTTTTCAAAAAAATCGTTCCCCTTGTCGTCTACAATGATAAAGGCTGGAAAATCTTTGACGGTAATCAGAAAGATCGCTTCCATTCCAAGATCGGAATATTCTAATGTTTCGATGTTGGTTATACATTCTTTACCCAGACGTGCCGCCGGCCCGCCGATGGAACCCAAATAGAATCCGCCGAACTTTTTACACGATTGCGTAACTTCTTTTGAACGATTTCCCTTGGCCAGCATGACCATGGAAGCGCCTTGTTCCTGAAAAATGGGAACATAAGGATCCATGCGGCCGGCAGTCGTGGGGCCGAAAGATCCTGAAGGATATCCAACCGGTGTTTTTGCGGGACCGGCATAATATACCATGTGATTTTTGAAATATTCCGGAAGGCCTTCACCTTTGTCAAGTCGTTCTTTAAGTTTGGCATGGGCGATGTCCCGGGCCACGACAATCTTTCCCGTCAGCATCAAACGGGTTGCCACCGGATATTGACCCAATTCGGCCCTAATTTTATCCATTGGCCGGTTTAGGTCGATGCGGACTGCTTCTTCATCCACATCTGCAGGTTCCGGCAGATACCTTGCCGGATCGGTCTCAAGACGTTCTAAATAGATGCCTTGTTTTGTTATTTTTCCTTTGATATTCCGGTCTGCACTGCAACTGACGCCAAGGCCGATGGGACAGGATGCACCGTGTCTTGGAAGCCGAATGACCCGAACATCATGACAGAAATATTTTCCGCCGAACTGGGCACCGATACCGAGTTCTCGGGATATCTCGAGCAGTTCTGTTTCGAGCTTTGAATCCCGGAATGCATGACCCCATCGGTTTCCGGAAGTCGGAAGATAATCGAGATATCCTGCCGAGGCCAATTTGACAGTTTTAAGGTTGAGTTCAGCGGATGTTCCGCCGACGACAAATGCAAGATGATAGGGTGGACAGGCGGCTGTGCCCAGGGTTTTCATCTTTTTTTTCATAAACATAGCCAGCTTTTCAGGGGTTAAGGTCGCTTTGGTCTCCTGATAAAGATATGTCTTGTTGGCAGATCCGCCGCCCTTGGCGATGAAAAGAAAATGGTAGGTGTTGCCTTCGACGGCATAAATTTCAATCTGTGCAGGAAGATTGCATCCGGTATTGACCTCATCATACATGGTCAAGGGCGCATTCTGTGAGTAGCGCAAATTGTGGGTTGTGTATGAATTGAAGATGCCCCTTGAAAGCGCTTTTTCGTCACAAACGCCGGTCCAGATCTGTTGGCCCTTTTTCCCCATTACGATGGCTGTGCCTGTGTCTTGGCACATGGGGAAGACACCATCTGCGGAAATAACCGCATTTTTCAGCATTTCAAGGGCCACATACCGATCGTTATCGGAGCTTTCAGGATCATTGAGAATTTTTGTTAAGAGCGACAGATGTGAAGGTCTTAGCAGATGGGAAACATCCGTAAACGCATGTTCAGCCAAAAGGGTTAATCCTTCCGGGGCGATGGTTAGTATCTCGGTACCCTTAAAAGCATCTAAAGAAACATGGTCATCGGTTAATCGGCGATAATCTGTCGTATCATCTCCTAAAGGAAACATATCCTGATATGTGAACTCTACCATTGTTATTCTCCTTTGATAACTATTTCAGGTTGTCAGGTTCACTGAGCAAGCAAAACTGACTTTATACGAAACCATCAACCTTGAACCTAAGTTTTAAATAAAAAAGCCCTCCTGATGAGGAAGGCTTTTTAAAAGTTTGAATTCTGGGGCTTTATAATTATTACATGAAAGCCGGATCACTTTTCCAGGGTCATTTGAATATAGTGGCAAGGGCATTCTTTTGCACACAAGCCACATCCCTTGCAGAAGTCGTAGTCAAATTCGTAGAGTCCGGTGGTCTTCGACTTTTTAACGGCATTGTCAGGGCAATACATATAGCAGTTGCCGCAATCGAAACAGAGCCCACAGCTAAAGCATCGGTCCGCCTCGGCAATAATATCATCTTGGTCAAAAGTTGGATAAATCTCTTTGAAACCCTTGAGTCTCATATGGATCGACCTGGCCTCCTTCTCATATCGCTTGACCGGCTGATAATAATAGGTGTTCAATTCCCTTGAGATGACCACGGGCTGTTGTGCCAATTCGCTCTCTTTATTTCCCTCGATGTAATCTTCAATTGCGGAAGCAGCGCGCATTCCCTGACCAATGGCCAAAGAGACCGTTTCCAGACCTGCCACGGCATCACCACCGGCAAAAACGCCTTCCGTACTGGTCATCAAATATTCGTTGGTGTAGACCCATCTTTTATCTACGGTCTGAATTTCGATTCCATCATAATCCACTGCCTGGCCTGTGGCCATAATGACGGTGTCCG
>PKTV01000373.1 GCA_002868985.1 Desulfobacteraceae bacterium
AAATCATTGACCACGCATCTATTTATGTTCTCATAGCTGGAACTTACACGCCTTTTACACTTGTTGTTCTAGATGGAACAATAGGTTGGGTGATTTTCGGTATTTCTTGGGGATTGGCTTTAACAGGAATAATTTTGAAACTTTTTTTTACAGGGAAATATAATTTAATCTCGACTATAATGTATGTATTAATGGGTTGGGTTATTATTTTCGCCATAAAACCATTAATTAAAAATTTACCTTTAGAAGGTTTACTTTGGCTTGTTACAGGAGGAATATCTTACACAATTGGAGCAACATTATACAGCATTAAAAAAATAGAACTCAATCATGCTATTTTCCATATGTTTGTTTTAATGGGTAGTTTTTGTCATTTTATGTCGGTGTTCTTTTATGTTTTACCCATTGAACAAATCAGCATATGAATTCCAGAAATAAAGGGCCCTCTGGGGTCTGACCGAGATAATATTCTTAAAATACGTATAAAATTATAATTTTGAGGGGACATCCTCGACTTGTCCGCCTCTGGAGGACTTTTGCTCAATTAAGGTGTAATTACTGGCTGGTGGCTCAAAATATTGCAAAAGGAGAGCGAATCATGTATTATTTTTAAATGATCGCCCCCTGCGGTCTGGACGGCGTCAATTGTCACTTTTTCTTGGCCTATGAGGACTAGGAGGCAATGAGCGTGGTGGGGAAACTGGCTGAGGAATAACAACATAACGGTGAAAATAATGCTTTGCCGTGGGGGCCGCAAACATAATGGCCAAATACCGCTGCAAAAGCATGCCTTCGGCGAGCAGCGGCGTTATGTGTATATGGCTGAGTTATTATTAAACTAAGAAAACGAAATAATCTATAAGTTTAAGGTTCATGAATGCATGAAAATATCCAAGATTCTTAACTCACCGATCATCTTTCCCATTATCTTTTTTATCCTCATCATTTTATTCGGTTCTATTCTTCTTCATATCTCTGAAAAAAGTAAGGTTGATTCATTATCATGGACAGATTCCGTATTTACGGCAACTTCAGCAGCCTGCGTGACGGGATTGGTCGTTGTTGATACCGGTTCATATTTCACGGTGTTTGGTAAAACCATTATATTGTGTTTAATGCAAGTTGGCGGCCTGGGCATTATGACCTTTACCAGCCTTTCAATTTACCTTTGGAGACGAAGAACGACGATCACGGATCGTATCGCAGTCGGACAGATGCTATTATATGACGCCAGGTTTAACCTTGGGAAATTTCTCATCGAGATTGTCAGCTGGACATTCATTATCGAAGCAGCCGGTGCCGCCCTGCTCTACCTGATGGCACCCAGAGCCTTTTCACCATTTTCAGCAATCTTTCATTCTGTTTCTGCCTTTTGTAATGCGGGTTTTTCTTTGTTTGCCAACAGTCTCATCGCGTGGAAAGGTGAGTGGGGGATAAACCTCGTATTTATCGCTTTAATTTTCATTGGAGGGATTGGATTCTCGGTATTTGTTGAATTCAAGAATTTCGTAATGCAAAGCTTAAAGTTGCGCCCGACCCCGAACAGCAAAGGCGTAAGCTGGTATGCAAAGATTGTTTTTCGAACCAGTTTCTTCTTGATAATTATTGGTTGGATAGCCATTTATTTGGCTGAATTTGTTGGATATAATAGAATGATGGTGCTGGACCACGCGATTTTAACCTCCTTGTTTCAATCCGTGACATCCCGAACAGCAGGATTTAATACGCTCGATATCGGCCAAATGACAAATGTTTCTTTAGTCATTCTTCTTTTCCTGATGTTTATTGGCGGTGCACCCGGCTCCTGCGCGGGGGGTATAAAAGTAACGACATTTCGAGTTCTGGCAGCTGCAATTTGGTCGCAACTGAAAGGCAAGAAACAGGCGGTAATCGGGAAATTTGCTATAGACGAAGCAACCGTAAAAAAGGCCATGGTTTTGTTTGTTCTTGCTACCATAATAATTTTTATGGCGGTATTTTTACTGGATTTCACGGAAGGTGGAGTTAAACCGCATGATCAAGTCAGGGGACAATTTCTAGAAATTCTTTTTGAATCTGTTTCGGCTTTCTGCACAGTGGGCTTAAGCACAGGTCTGACTTCAACGCTCTCGACGGCCGGCAAATGGATTATAATTTTTTTAATGTTCATTGGCCGCCTTGGCCCTTTTGTACTGATTGGCGCATTGCAGAGTGTTCAAGAGATTCAGTATTATAATCTTCCGGAAGAAAATGTGATGATCGGCTGATAAGGAGAATTACATATGATTATCAAACCGCAAATCTGTGTTATCGGTCTCGGTAAATTCGGGTATAAATTTGGTGTTTCCCTTATAAATTTGAAGCATCAGGTAATAGGTATTGATTCTAATCGGGCAAATATTCAAAGAGCGCAGAAAATTCTTTCCCAAGTGTATGAGGCCGATGCTTCTCAAAAACAAGCGCTCGAGCAAATTGGGCTCTCCGAAATCACCCATGTTCTTGTCAGTGTCGGCAATTCTATTTCCACCAGTGCGATGACGACGATGTATCTGAAGGAACTGAATGTCCCAAATATTTGGGTTAAAGCAATCAACGAAGATCATGCCAAGCTGTTACGTAAAGTCGGCGCTGATGACGTCATCATTCCAGAATATATCGCCGCAAATCAACTGGCAGACCGGATTGATATACCGGGAATAATTCAACGGATGCCCTTTGATTCCGAAATGATTATTCGGGAAATTACCATTGAAAAATTCGCACAAAAAACGCTTCGAGAGATCGACTTGACCAATACGCTTAATTGCCAAATCATAGCGGTACGAAAACATAACGAATCGTATTATCGATATATACCCAAAGCCGATGACACACTGTTTGAGGGAGACATCGTCATTGTTATTGGAACAAAAAAATCATTATCAAAAATCAATCCATAATATGATTACGTTCCACATAACAAGGCTAATTCAGCCGACGCATAAAGCCGTGCGGCTGATTAGCATCGTTTCTGTTTCACGAGTGATAGGGACGGTCTTGCGGCGAAGCCGAAACCCGGCATATCGATGAAAATTCTTGAAAATATCGAACAGGAGGGATATTTTCAAGTCCCGGTAGTAAATGGATTTTCTCTGGGCTTTGGGTTGGAAAGGCTATTTGTTGAGCAACTCCAATCCATTTAGCAGTTCGAAATCAAGGCAAGGCCAATGAAAACTTCAGGCTTGCGGAACCACCTTTTGGGGCGGTTGCCGCATAATTCAGAATTACATTTATTTATGAGTTGTTTAGGTTAGAAAACGTACCTATACATGAAAGGAGAATGCCATGCCGATGTGGAAAAATATTTTTTATATTATTGTAATTGTGGTGTTATTATCATTTGTCGGCGCCTGTTCAAGCACCAGTCTCGATGTCAAACCCGTTGCCGAGTCGGAGAATCCTGCCGATCAAATTAACCGTCTGGAAAATGATCTGGCCGACGCGCATAAGAACCAACTCAATGTTCTGGCCCCCACCTGGTTCGCAAAAGCCGAGTCATCACTTGGCAAGGCCAAAAAAGGTCTCGAACAGGGAGAAGATCCGTCCGAGGTCCTTGGCATTATTGCCGAGGGGCAGGCCCAGCTTCAAAAAGCTGAAGAAATAACCCGAGTTACACGAACGACAATGGCCGACGTGATTAAAAATCGCAATCTTGCACGACAAGCAGGTGCTGTAAAATTAGGATATGATTATACCACTGCTGAGCAAGCATTTCTGAGTCTTACAAAATCCATTGAAAGAGGGAACCTGGCATATGCTGACAAACAAAAGGCAGAACTCGCCGAAACCTTTCGCAGTCTTGAATTGCGTGCCATTAAAATCGAGACCCTTGGAGAAGTACGCAAGCTTATCCAACAGGCCAAAAACAGTAAAGTTGACAAAATAGCGCCCCGGTCTTTTAATCTTGCCCAGAATAAACTGTCTGAAGCCGATGCGTTTATTACTCAACATCCTTACGAGAAAGAAATGATGCATCAAAAGGCCAACGAGGCTTTGTTCATGTCGCAACGTTTGTTTCAGATCGTTGATCAGAGTGAAAAAATTAAAGACATGAAACCGGAAGAAATGACGCTTTGGATGGAAAAAAATTTGTACGAAATAACGGCCAAACTCGCTGCAACGGACATGCGTAACCAGCCTTATAAAACACAGGTGAAGAATATACTCGGTTCAATTGATGCACTTCAAAAGGACCGTCAATTCATGTTTGACAAAGTCAAAACGCTCAAGTCGGAAATAGAAACTAAAAATTTACAAATCACAGACCTTGAGGGAAAGACCCGCGAACAGCAAATTGTTAAGGAACGGCTGGCAGCTGAAAAGCGATTCAATCAATTGTTTATAGAAGTCCAAAATATTTTTAGCCCGGATGAAGCGGAAGTCTACAAAAAAGGGAATTCACTGATCATTCGTTTGAGAGCTATTCAATTTCCAGTGGGAAAAAGCGTTATCATGCCGGACAATTATCCCCTTCTCAGTAAAATCCAGCAGTCTATCCGGACATTCGGTGAACCGGATGTGATCATTGAAGGTCATACGGATAGTACCGGCTCAAATGAAATTAACGAGCATTTATCCCAGCAAAGATCCGAAAGTGTTCGCCAGTATTTATTGGCAAACAAGACATTGTCGTATGATCGAATCGTTGCAGTGGGCTATGGTTCTTCAAAACCTTTGGCTTCCAATGCAACAGAAGAAGGCCGTGCCGTCAACCGGCGGATCGATGTCATTATTAAACCCAAAGCCCAGATCGGTGGGAGTTAATACCTGAATTATGAATGAAAATTGATGTGAACGCTCGGGTTAGGATGAAATTTTTGTAATGCAATTACATTAGCGTTTTACCAGATTCAGGTGACAATCCAATTGAAATGACAAGAAGGGGTCAACTCCTTTAGATAAACCCTAACGTTGCATATACAACATGGCAAAAGGGGGATTAACTGTTCGAGTTTCAAAGAAAAAATCATAGAAATGCTTCTCTTTTTGATTTCCAACCCCTGGTGAATTCAAAGGATGGGGTCTTTTTGAAATTAAGGGGGTTTGGTAATTGAATATCTCTGTAATACTAGCTCATCCTGACAATCAGAGTTTCAACCACGCAATCGCAAGGACTGCTGTCACCCAGTTGCAGAAGAACGGTCATAGCGTTATCTTTCATGACCTTTATGCCGAGCAATTTGACCCACTCCTTCCATCACCGGAAATTCCCACCGAAACCTTACTGCCGCCAGATGTAGTGAAGCATTGTGATGAGATCAGTTCTGCAGATGGAATCATCGTCGTTCACCCCAATTGGTGGGGACAGCCACCTGCAATTCTCAAAGGGTGGGTTGACCGTGTTATGAGACCCGAGGTTGCCTACAAGTTTCTTGATGGAGACCAGGGAGAAGGTATACCTGTTGGCCTCTTGAAGGCGCAGGCAGCAATTGTATTCAATACATCAAACACACAACCCGAAAGAGAGCGTGACGTTTTTGGTGACCCTTTGCAACTTCTTTGGAAAAATTGTATCTTCGATCTCTGCGGGGTTTCGACTTTTTATCGAAAGATGTTTACCGTTGTCGTTACGAGTACATATGAGCAGCGTCAAGGTTGGCTGAGAAAGGTTGAAGATGTTGTCGGCCGGTATTTTTCCGCTGACGATCTTAATCGCAAGACATAACCTCTAAAAATTGACACGACCTGAAAGATCGTATTTCCCGCTAAAGGCAGGGATCCAAAAAACCCGATTTTTATCCGGTCGACGATAGCCTCCTCTTGGCCGTTTTGTTGACAGTCCTGAAATTGTATGATAGGAAAAATCAATAGTTGGTAAAGTGTTGATTGATTCTTTCGATATCCATTAAACCAAATTTTTGTGGGAGGCTGCCATGGACAAAAAGGATCTGAAAAAATTGCTTGCTTCCTTGGGTGTTGCCGGCTTGATCGGCATGGGCGGTATCACACTGCCCGGCGCCCACGCAGGCAGCGGGTGAGGCGCCAAAACCGGTGCAGGTGGCACCGA
>PKTV01000369.1 GCA_002868985.1 Desulfobacteraceae bacterium
CTGATTTTTGGATCATCGACTTTTTATTCTGGTCTGACTGAGTAGAACTACTCAACACTCGGTCTGGGATACAGACCGGATGCTTCCACAATCACGGGTACCATTTCTTCCCACTCAATGGCCATGACATGAAAACCACGCACGCCTTCTACTTCTTTAAGCCGCTCAATGGATTCGATACAGATCTTGACACCCTCTTCGGGTTGTTTTTCTTTGGGGGTATCGGCCATTCGTTTCACCATATCGTCCGGGACTTCGATGCCCGGCACTCTATTTTTCATGTACCGCGCCATTCCGACAGATTTAAAGGGGGTTACTCCTGCCAGAATAGCTACTTTTTCAAGAAGACCCCGGTCTCGTGCCATTTTCATCCAGAGTTCAAACTTGTCGATGTCGTATATACACTGGGTTTGAATAAATTCGACACCGGCGGCAATTTTTTTTGCCAGTCGAGGGACCCGGATTTCGAATGGGTCTGCAAATGGATTTGCTGCAGCACCCACAAACATCCGGGGAGGACGCTTAATGTCGTCTCCTCCCAGAAACTTTCCATCGTCCCGCATATGTCTGACGGTCTGAATCAACTGCATGGAGTCAATATCATGAACGTTTTGACCGGTCGGGCAGTCGCCAAAGCTCTGGTGGTCACCGGAAAGGCAAAGAATATTGTAAATGTCAAACGCTGCCGCTCCAAGGATATCGCTCTGAAGCGCAATTCGATTCCTATCGCGGGTTACCATTTGCAATACCGGTTCAAGCCCCATGAGTTTCAAGCGTATGCAGGCTGCCAGACTGGACATGCGGGTGACGGATGTCTGGTTATCGGTAATATTGATGGCATCCACATGATCTTTGATGAGATTGGCCTTTTCGACAATGACTTCCATGTCACTCCCACGGGGAGGCCCGCACTCGGATGTCACGGCCAGGTGGCCGGCGGCCAGAATCTTTTCCAGTTTGCTTGGTGTATTTACTTTCATTCCTGTACATCCTCCCTGACAACTTTTCTGGGTCCCCCGGCCCTGTCGGTGGACCAGTCTTTTAAAGGACTAAGTTCTTCATAATCATCCATCCTGTTCAGCGCCTTCAGGCGATCAACAATCAACTGCCAGGCACAGTCGATCTCCTTGTGAATTTCGCAACTGCCCTTAACGGAACCACCGCATGGGCCGTTTAAAACCCGCTTTGCACATCGAGAAATCGGACAAATTCCCCCGGTACGCGCCAGAACACACTCGCCACAGGCCTGACACCTTTCCGTCCATAGGCCTCGTTTTTCAGTGACTCCCAGAAAGCAGGTGTTCACGCCGGGATAGATGGGTGTGTCATGATATTTTTCAGCCATAAACTGAACACCCACCCCACACGCAATGGAAACAACAGCGTCATACTGATCCATTACATCGCGAATTTCTTCGAGGTATTCATGGTCGCACTGTCGTTCCAGAGTCACTTCATCGATTTTGACATCACGTCCCTGGTTTAAAAAAAACATCCTGAGGGCTGAAGCCAGAACGCCGACTTCTTTCTTTCCTCCTGCCTCACAAACCGTAACGCACTCATTACAACCGAGGATAAGGATTTTCTCATGTTCTTTGATTTCTTCTATAATCTCTTCAATGGGTTTTTTATCTGCAACAATCATAAGACCTCTCTTTCATTAGAGACTGAAAAGTTTACATGGATTTATGCGGCCTTATTTTTGGCCAATTTAATGGGGTTGGGACCCAATTTTCGGATTCTTTCGTCCATTTCAACGGCGATCTGGGCAAAACGTGGTCCTTCACTGGATGAAAGGTTATACATCTGTGCACGCTCTCCTCCAACCCCTATGGCATCCAGAATATGTTGTGTCTGTTCCACACGTTTTCGTGCCCTGAAGTTGCCGCTGTTATAGTGACAATCTCCTTCCATACATCCCACCGCATATACGCCGTCCGCTCCTTTTTCAAAGGCATGGAGAATATGAATGACATCCAGCTTGCCGGTGCACGGAAGGAGAATGATTTTAATATCCGTCGGATATTGCAATCTCATGGAACCTGCCAGGTCCGCAGCAGTGTATCCTCAATAGCTGCAACAAAATGCGATAATAATCGGTTCAAAATCTTCCTTCATAATACCTCCTTGGATTGATGATTTTCGATTGTTGATTGAGACCATTTCACAATTTTTCAGTCAACAATCATCAATCATCAATGGTGACCTCTCATCGGCTCGTTCACATACTTTATGTCAGTTGTTTCGGCCTAAATTATGATTTACTCCAACTCTACATGACACCTTCAAGCAATGCATCCACCTTGCTCATAATCTGAACATCTTCATACCAATTGAGTTCAATGGCTTTGGCAGGGCATTCCGCTGCACAGACACCGCAGCCGTGGCATAAAGCCATGTCGATCTCACTTACCCCGTCTTCATTAATTCTCGGCACCTGATACGGACACGACCTGACGCATATCAGGCATGACGCACAAAGATCTGCTTCCACCTGCGCCGTTACCGCCGATAAGGTTAAGTGTGGCTGGGACAAAAATGTCGTGGCCCTGGAAGCCGCAGCAAAGGCCTGAGAAATCGATTCATGCAACAGCTTGGGACTATGGGCGGTCCCACAGACAAAGACACCCTCTGTTGCCATGTCCACCGGTCTCAACTTGACATGTGCCTCCATGAAATGACCTTCTGCTGTTCTGGCCAGTTTTACAATGGATGATAGCTCTTCGGTATCTTCAGCCACCATCCCTGCACTCAGTGCCAGAAGATCGGCACTGACTCTGAGCCTCCGTCCCAAAAGGGGATCAATAAAAGTTACCATCACCCCCTCATCGGACGATTCCACCGTGGGAGGATCTTCAGGATCGTACCGGAAAAACAGTACGCCCTGTTTTCTGGCTTCAGTATAGTAATCTTCCAACATTCCGTATGTCCTGATATCCCTGTAAAGGATATAAATTTCAGCATCCGGATTAAGCTTTTTAATGTTAAGGGCGTTCTTGATGGCGCTCTGGCAGCAAATCCTTGAGCAATTCGGATTATCTTGGTTTCTGGATCCGATGCACTGGATCATGACCACTTGATTCAAATTTTGTGCCCCTTTTTCTTTTAAACGTTCTGCCAACTCAACTTGGGTGACCACCTTTTCATTTTCTTCATAAAGGAATTCTTTGGGATGGTATTCCGTTGCACCGGTGGCCAGGACAACGACACAATGGTTGATTTTTCTTTCGTACATACCCGGCCCCACCAGAACTTCAGTGGTGAAATTTCCCTTGAACCCGGAAAATCCGACAATTAGAGAACGGGTCAGAACCTGGATATTAGAATGGGATGTCACCCTTTGAATCAATCCTTCCAGATAAGTTCCGACGTCCTGGCCCTCGATGGTCGCTGTCAGACGATTGGCCATGCCCCCCAATTTCTCTTCCTTTTCAACCAGAACCACGGGAAAACCCTGATCTGCCAGACCCAGCGCCGCATTCATACCGGCCACCCCGCCGCCGATGACCAGGGCCCTTTGGACAACCGGGATTTTCTTTTCACTCAACGGGTGGAGCGTCGCAGCACGGGCCACCGCCATCCGAACCAGGTGCTTGGACTTTTCCGATGCTTTTTCCGGAGCATCTGAGTGGACCCAGGAGCCCTGATTCCGGATATTGGCCATTTCAAAGAGGTATTTGTTCAAACCACATGCTTCAAGGGTGTCCATGAATATGGCTTCGTGGGTTTTGGGCGTGCATGCCGCCACCACAATCCGGTTAAGACCATGCTCTTTAATGATGTCTTTCATAAGTTCCTGGGAATCATGAGAGCACGTAAACAGATTCTGTCCGGCGTATTTTACATACGGAAGTGTTTTGGCATATTCTTCAACAACATTGACGTCTACAACACCGGCAATGTTCACGCCGCAGTTGCAGACAAAGACACCGATTCGGGGTTCCTGGCCTGTCAGATCCATTTCATCCGGAATTTCCACGGTTTTGGTACAGGTGTTTCGAGCTTCGCTCAAAAAGCCTCCGGCCAAACACGCCGCAGCACTTGCTTCGGTAACGGAACTCGGAATATCTTTAGGCTCCTGAAAAACACCGCAGGCGTAAACCCCCGGACGGGACGTTTCCACCGGCATAAAAGGCTGGGGCACGGCAAAGTTATATTTGTTCAGATCCACATTCAATCGACTGGCCAAATCAGTTGTCGATCCGGCAATCTCAAGACCCACGGAAAGAACCACCATGTCGAAAAATTCTTCGTGGAGCTTTCCGCCGGTGTCGACATACTGAAGGCGAAGATCATTGTTCTCTCCAATCTCATCGATGGTATGCACCCGGGAATTGATAAATCGGACACCGGCCTTGTCTTTTGCCCGCAGATAGTATTTTTCATAATCCTTTCCAAAGGTCCGAATATCCATATTAAAAATGGCACAATCAAGATCGCCTCCGGCATGTTCTTTGGCAATCATTGAATCTTTAATGGCATACATACAGCAAACCGAAGAACAGTAGCCGTTGCCGCACTTGTTGGTATCCCGGGAGCCGACGCACTGAAGCCATGCGATTTTTTTCGGTTCTTTTTGATCCGAAGGCCGAACCAAATGGCCCATGGTGGGCCCTGAAGCACTGAGAAGACGTTCAAATTCAAGGCTGGTCACCACATTGGGATTGCTTGGGTAATGGTAGAACTCTTCCAATGTCGAAGGATCATAGGGTTTGCTCCCCGGGCATAAGATAAGGGATCCGATCTCAACCTCTTTTTCCACGGCAACCTGCTCATGGTCAACAGCCTGGGCCAAACAGGCATCTACACATTGGTAGCACTCGGAACAAATGCCGCAGGCCAGGCACCTGTTCGCCTCTTTACGAACCTGTTCTTCGTTGAAACCAAGCTGCACCTCGTTGAAATTTTTCATTCGTTCTGCAGGATCCAGGTGAGGCATTTTTTCTTTTGAGATGTTTTCATAACCTTCGGTGGGAACATCCTGTATGCTTTCCCATGACTTTTGTCGGTTTTCATGCAGATCTTCTCCCTGGATAAAGCGATGGATGGAGACAGCGGCCTCTTTTCCGGCGCCAATGGCCTCAACAACTGTTGCCGCACCGGTAACAGCATCGCCGCCGGAAAAAATATCTGGATCATCAGACTGAAAGGTCACCGGATCAACGCGCAGGGTCCCCCAGTCACTGAGGGTGCAGGCACATTCATCGGTGAGACACGCCCAGTCGGATTCCTGGCCAATGGCCGGAATCAACGTATCTATCTCCATCGTAAATTCAGATCCTTCGATGGGGATGGGCCGGCGCCGTCCGCTCTCGTCCGGCTCACCCAGTTCCATTTTTATACATTCGATGGCCTTGACTTTCCCATTTTCTGAAATAACGCGGATGGGATTGGTAAGGGGCATGATTTCGATGCCTTCCTCACGACACTCTTCAATTTCTTCCTCGCTCGCGGGCATCTCTTCCATGCTTCGCCGGTAAATGACAAAAGGATTGGAAGATCCGGTCCTCAACGCGGTTCGTACCGAATCCATGGCGACATTGCCGCCACCGATAACCGCAACACGATCACCCAGTGAAATCCGGTTGCCCAGATTGACTTCTCTTAAAAAATCAACCCCGGGATATACCCCTTCAAAATCTTCACCTTCGATTCCCAGCACCTTACATTCATGGGAACCGATGCCCAGAAAGATCGCCTTATAGCCCTCCTTTCTAAGCTGGGTAACAGTGATGTCCTTTCCAATTTCAACCCCGGTTTTAAATTTGACGCCCAGGTCTTTTATGACTTGAATTTCTGCGTCAATGATGTCCCTGGGAAGGCGATAGGAAGGAATCCCCACGGTAAGCATGCCGCCGAGTACCGGAAACTTTTCAAAGACCATCACCTGATACCCTTCAATGGCTAGAAAATAGGCACAGGTGAGTCCTGCGGGTCCCGCGCCGATGATGGCGACTTTTTCTTTTTTGGCGCCTTTTTTTTCAGGCACATAGTAATTTTCACGGGCCATATCCCAGTCC
>PKTV01000507.1 GCA_002868985.1 Desulfobacteraceae bacterium
CAGGGAAAAGCCTATGCAATCGCTTATAATATGTGCTCCGGTGACAGTGAAGAGGCCAAAGAGCTTACTCAAGAGGCTTTTTTGCGTGCTTTTCGGAGCTTAAAAAACTTTCGTGGAAAGTCGTCTTTTTATACCTGGTTTTATCGCATTCTCATAAATACATGCTTAGACAGCCGGCGGCGACGTAGCAGATGGGAGGGAATATTTTCCTTTTGGCGTCGGGATAAACGTGAAAAAGTATCGTCAGACGAGACCAATGCGGAATATAGGGATCCGAAGGAATATTCAAATCCCATGGCTGCACTAAACAATAAACAACTTGCACAGGAGATCAGGCAAGCTTTGGCGTCTCTTCCCGAGAAACAGCGTGTGGTTTTTCAACTGAAAGTGCTTCAAGGAATGCGGATACGTGAAATCGCTAAAACAATGGGATCGGCAGAAGGGACGGTCAAAAGCCATCTCTTTCGGGCAACGCAATTTATGAGAGAAGCGTTACAGGAATGGGCTCAACCATAAGAGGTGAGGGTATGAAACATTGTGGCAAATGGCAAGAGACACTATGGTTGGACGTGCATGGAGAGTTGTCTCCACAAGTGCGTCTGGAATGGGAAAAGCATCTTGAAGGATGCAGACCCTGCTATCAGGAACGAACACAGTTGCTTCATCTGTTGAAAAATGTGAATGAAGCCATGCCCGACCCATCCCTTTCTCATGAAGACGCCGACGCTCTTTATCATGCCATCACGGGGAAAATGAAAGAGGAGCACCGCGGCAAAGCCAGACGACGAAAATCGTTTTTCGACGGATATATTAAGCCCATTCATGCCCTGGCTGCATGCTGTCTGTTGATTGTTGTTTTTGGATGGTTCGGCATAAAAGGATTCCAGCAAACCACCCGTATCGGAACCGTTTCCGATCTTGGGGTCAAAGAACAATTGATTGCCACAGACATGGATCTGCTTCAAAATTTGGAACTATTAGAAGAGATGGATACCCTGGAGAAACTGGATCAGGTGATGGAAAAAGGAGAAACCACGATATAAGGGCATTTTGAGTCGGGATGTGTTTTTTCGATCAATTCTGAATATTTAGGTTTATAAAAAATGATGGAACGTAACTATCGGTCATTAAAGGCGCTTAAATCCTATGTTGCTGTTTTAACACTGGCACTGGTGATCTTTCACCTTTTTCCTGCTTTAAGTTGGAGCCGATCAAAAAAACTAAACAGAGTTAACCCTCTGCAGGACGCACAGACATACGATCAAAAAATGCAAAAGAGATATCGGAACGATTTTAACCTCCCGGATAAACATTGGTCTTACGCGCCTTCGACCAAGAGAGGTTTCTACCCGCTTCTGTCAAAAAACTACAAAAAGAGATACGACCGCTTGTCTCCTAAAGAAAAAACAATGCTTAAAAGAAGATATCAAGAGTGGGAGTCATTACCTGAGCATAAACAACAAATGTTGCGCCGTCGAATGAAGAAATACGAACAGCTTCCCCCCCAAGAGCGCAAGCGGTTTAAACAAAGGCATCGGCAATTACAAAAGCTTCCGCCTGATGAGCGATATAGGATCCGGGAAAAACTCCAAAAATGGGACGGGTTGTCCCCCGATGAAAAAGAACAGATCCGTCAACGGTTTCGAGATCGATAAGGGTTAAACATGCTTCAAAACAAAACTAACGCGTTCGTTAACGCTCATAAGGGGGACGAAAATAATCTCATAATCCAGCATTCGGTAACTTTCCTTTAACAGACCATCAAGCCTTGATGCAATTTTATCATCTTCTGATCGAACAGGATCTTTTTCAAACGGGATTCTGTCAAAGAAAAAAATTTTTTTATACCGCCAAAGCCTGCTCTTTTGAATCGGATCGTCAGGATCTAATCCTTCCAAGATATAATATCCGATACTGTCCGGCACCGCCCGATCCAGAAAAACGGTGTCTTCTTTTAAAAGAGACTGTTCAATCGCGATCTTTTTATACAGAATGTGGTGTTCAAAGGAAAAAACATCAGCTTTGATCTGGGCAATGGTTTCTCCGTTTTGCAGTCTTTCATCGATATATGCCCGGGCAACTTCATGCATCACCGGGTAGCCAAGCTGTTCGAGTTCACGGATAACGGCGGTTTTCCCGGAACATGGCGCGCCGGTGATCACATACCAGTTTGTTTGTTGCATGAAATGCTCCTGAAATGGAAACTGCCCTTGAAAAATAGGAAAACAATTTAATATAATCACGAAAACACGAAATATAGAAAGCACGAAATTCAACTCTTTTTTCTTGTTTTCATGATTAGGAGTTTTTTTCGTTTACTCAGATGAGGAATACTTACAGTAAAAAATCCAAAATTTCCATCTATAATTAAACGGGTTGGAATTTCTATCCGGCTGTAAGCGTAAAACTATTGGGTGGGTAAAAATATTTTTGATAATCGAAAATTCTTTTTAATCCATTATTCCATTACTTCACCGTTACAGTCATACCGTTGCGGAACGAAGAGACGCTAATTTAATATGCAATACAAAGGTCCCATTTACAGGCCTCCCAGCGAGGCCGATTCTCTTTTGATCCAGGCCACCGTCGGTTGTCCGCACAATAAATGCACGTTCTGCATGGTCTACAAAAACGGTCCCGGGTATAAAGTTCGTGATATGAAGGATATCAAGGCAGATATTTTAAGGGCCCTTGATATCTATGGAGACCATGTTCGAACCCTGTTTTTACCCGCAGGAAATACCATCGCTATGAAAACAGACGACCTTTGTGAAATTCTTATTTTTGCAAAAGAAACATTCTCGACTTTAGGGCGGATCACGGTGTATGGCTCTTCCCAGTATATCCACAAAAAAGGTCCCCAAGGACTGAAGCGTCTGGCTGATGCCGGCCTGTCAAGAATACATGTCGGTCTCGAATCCGGCGACGATATTATTCTAAAGCGGATCAAAAAAGGGACATCCAGTAAAGAGCAGATCGAAGCCGGCAGGTGGGTCATGGATGCGGGTATGGAGCTGAGTCTCTATGTTGTTTTAGGGATCGGTGGCAAGGACCGGACAGACTCCCATGCCCGGGAGACGGCCAAAGTATTAAATGAGATTGTGCCGGATTTTATCCGGCTCCGCACCTTTGTCCCAAAGATCAACACTGGGCTTTTAGCGGAAGTTCAGAACGGCTCTTTTCAAATGTTAAGTCCCCATGAAGTTTTGCGGGAAGCGGCATTGCTGATAACAAAGCTTCGAGCGTCATCCTATCTTGCCAGCGATCATTATACCAACTATATTAATCTGGAAGGAAAATTTCCGGAAGAAAAAAAGAGGTTGCTTGATAAAATTAACATTGCACTAAAACAGGAAGAAGCGTCATTTCGTCCCTTTTTCATTGGAACTCAATGAGAGAGATAAGGACCTAAAGATAAATCTCAACTACCGACGCTGCCATTGAATGCAGGTATCTGTATCAAGTTGAAAGCGTTTCGCAAAACCTGCACGGACTTCAACAACATATTTGACCGGTCCGGAAGACCTGTATATTTTGTTTGACATGGGTGTTGCTGATTCGACGATGTTGACGATGCACCCATCCTCTCCTACAAAGATGATGTCAAGAGGAACCGGCGTATTTTTCATCCAAAATTTTTGTGGTTCTATGCGTTCGAAAACGAATAACATTCCGCTGCTATCGTCCAGAGCACCGCGTCCCATAAGCCCCTTCATTTGAGTTTCGGGTGTATCCGCGATTTCAATAGCAATTGATGCTTTTATAGTCTCGCCAAGGTGGACAAAATCAAGCGTCCCATCTTTGCGAATGGACGCGGGTGGCTGATTAACCTGCAGTGTCTGGTTGTTGTATGTACAAGCCGACAAAAGCAATATTTCAAAAAAGAAAAATACCAAAATCATCCGGCAGTGTTGTCTGTTAAATAATGATCCCATATAAACATTGTAACAAATCATAACAAATCATCAAGGACAAATGCACCCCATATGCATCCAAAACCCGGTGTTACGGCCCGATTGTTTTTGTGTTCAGACCAATTGAATCTTGCACGTTACTACAAGCCATCTCAAAAATACAGATTACGTTCAAAAGCAAGTTGAGTTTTGCGAAATCCCGCGGGGTATTCGGGGGCGAGAGCCGATGAAAATGCGCAGCATACATGGGAGTATGAGTATGTGAGTATTTTGAAGAGGCTTGCAACGCCGTAATTGGGCGTTAGATGTATTTTTGAGATGGCTTGTATTTCTTCTTTGTATTTTTACAGCAACGACCTTTAGCGTTTCCGCAACATTCTTTGTCTTGACTTCGTGTACATCCCTCTTGTTTATCTTTCAAATTTACCGGGTTTTTACAGTTACACTTAGACATTATTTTTTTCTCCTAAATGATGGAACAGATTTGTTGTCTTTCTTTCGTTAGAAATGACAAGGTTTCCATTGCTGAATGTGATTTCAATATCGTTGCCGAACAAATCCATAACGAACTCATACTCTGAAGGCAGAGAGTATGTTAGAACTTTTTCCAACAACGGGGCAGTAATACCAAACTCCAAAGCCATCATACATTCGTCATGCATGGCCTTTCGGTATCGCGGGGATAAAATAATTTTCTGTCTTTTTCTGACAACCTGTTTCCACGCCTCATATGCAGTATATTGTCCGGAGTTGTAAGCTCCCATAGTTCCCTCTCACAATGATGATTTTTTGGGACAGCATTCATTAAAAATGCAAGATGCATACCAAATCAGGGGACACATTTGTTATTGTATGGAAAAATGAAAATGTCTTTATAAATCAATTGTATAGGATGTTATGGGTGAATGATAAGAAGAAATTTAATCAACAAATAAATTTTAAAACAATATAATTTTGTCGGGCTTAATTTGAATTTTGCCGGATTGAGCCTGATCGTGCCAGATTCAGGTATCATCATTGAAATAAAATAATGAATGAAAAAATGGCAAAATGTGGGGATTTTTGTAAACGAATAAGTTTCAGTGATGTGGTTCAAGATGCCGGCAGATGAAAGTTCCGTTCGGGAAATTGTTGGTTCATCCCGGTAGTTATCCAGACAGTAGGGCAGGGAGGACTTTCTGCTGAAGCCCTTGGGAATCTTGCACGGCAAACTTTTGAAGCCGAATGAACACCAGAAGAAAATCCTGACCGAATCAGTTCTGGTCGGCGAAGCAATGACCGAGCGAACAGTTTTCACAAGCGATTCGCAGGCACCGATTATCGGCCGGACGCACACTGTAAATAGGTGCTTGTGCCCGATCCCTTTCAGCGATTGGACTTTTGCGACAACCTCGACGAACGGGCTGCTTAACCATACGAAGTCGTCTCGGTTTCCAAGGCGATGCTCGGCAAGGTCCCCGGACTCGATCAGGCCAAAAGATTCGTCGCCTCTTGCATCATCCGTCCGATCGGCAAGTTTCGAGGGCACGACCGTTCCGCCTCGCTGAAGTCCAACTGAGCCAAAAGCGCTCTTGTGTGAGCCGGCAACGTTTCGAAGGTTGAACGTGCCAGCATTAAATCCTGGTATGAATGAATGTACATCAGGCAGCGCATGACATCGTTTATCGGCACCTTTTTGCCAAGCACTTCTGAACAGAGACGGCTGCATCCGGCGCAATAGTCGCTGCAAGTTTCCCTGGCGTATTGGGTCAACAAGGCACGGTCGGACTGTGAAAGGCGGGTTTGATCGACTGCCGCCGCTGCGTTGGTCGCCATAATGGTGAGATTGGGCATCTGAGAGCAGATGCTGGCGATACGGTTATCTTCCCAAACCGCCATTAGCTTGGCCTGATGGTCTGTAAATCCTTTTTGCATAAAGCGGCCTGCCATTTCTATTTCAGACTCGGAATCGCTCTTGACCGGACCGCCGCCCTGGGTCTTCATGGCCGTGAGACCGATACCGGCCCGGTAGCAGGCCTCAACCGCCGCTTTCATGCGGGGCTGGTGCATCAGGCGGTAGTTGTAGGTAAACATGATGCCGTCTATCCACGGCAGCCGAGCGGCC
>PKTV01000218.1 GCA_002868985.1 Desulfobacteraceae bacterium
TGGTTTTTGCGCCGGCGTATTAACCGGGTATTAGACGAGATCGGTACCCGGCTTGATATCGAAATCCGCCCATTTCAGCTGACAAAAAGACAGGTCCTCATCGATCGGCTGGTCTACGATCCCAAAGTTGTGGAAGAAATTCAGAATCACGCACGGCAACACGACATGCCCCTGTAAGTGGTTCAGAAAAAAGCCGTAACCTATGCCCGTGAAATCGTGCCTTCATTTAATGCATATCTCTATTTTCGGATCGGCTACTGGCTTGCTAAAAAAATAGCACGACTTCTTTATCGGGTGCGGGTGGGATTGATTGAAGATGAGCAATATCTTTCAATTGATCCGGATTCCACTGTTGTGTTTGTCATGAATCACCGCTCCAATATGGACTATGTCCTGGTGGCCTTTCTGGCGGCTGAGCGAACAACCCTTTCCTATGCTGTAGGAGAATGGGCCAAAATCTGGCCGTTGCAGATGCTGATCCGCGCCATGGGAGCCTTTTTTGTCCGTCGCAATTCCGGCAACCCCTTATACCGGCGGGTCCTGGAACGTTATATTCACATGGCAACCCGGGAAGGTGTCTGTCAGGCTGTTTTTCTGGAAGGTGGTCTAAGCCGTGACGGCAGACTGCAAAAACCCAAACTTGGATTGATAGACTACATGCTGCGCCGGTTTGATCCGGCCACGGACCGGGACGTTGTGTTCATTCCGGTAGGTATAAATTATGATCGGACCATTGAGGACCGCAGCTTGCTGCGTACCTTCGACCCGGCTGCGGAAAAGAGAAGCTGGTGGTTTGTATGTCGAACAACCTTCAAATTTATTAGACGCAGTCTCGTGTTGATGATACTCAGTCGCTGGCGTCGCTATGGATACGCCTGTGTCAATTTTGGTAAGCCTTTGTCGGCCAAAGCCTATTGCCTGGATCAAGGATTAAATTTCAGCCGGCTCCCAAGGACCGATCGGTTTCCGGAGATTGAAAAGCTGTGTCATCGGCTAATGGCGGCCATTTCCGAAGTCGTTCCGATATTGCCGGTATCTCTGATGTCTACGGTATTTTTAGAAGCCATGGACACTGAACTCGACATTTTAGATATTGAGGAACGAAGCAACCGACTAATAAACAAACTGCAGGCCTGTGGTGCGCCGGTATTTGAAATGTCTCGAAGCACCCGCGCTCACGACATTGTCGACGCAATCGATTTAATGATGCTACGACGCATAGTGACAGCATCCGGCGACCAGTTCAAAGCTGTATCCTCAGAAGAAGCAATTATGCGTTACTATGCCAATACCATCGATCATTGGCGGCAACATGAATAAAGAGGGTTACATCTTGGCGGGCTGTTGAACAGCAAAATTAAAGGGTGCGAAGTTTGCGCTATAATTATAGCGCAACATATGTATAAAAATGAAATATATACTAAATTTTAAAGCGTTAGAAACGTATTTTAAAAACGCAGATTTTATAGATGTGAAAGTATTCGAAGGACAGACAACATTGCGTCAATTTATCGCATCTATGTTGTCATACTATCCCTGGTGGATCGTTCAGCTTTATCGTATTCGCAAACTGCTTGCAGGAATTCTTGGTCTGGTCAAACATGAAAAGCCGGAAGAATTACCGAATCTGCAACCTGCAGATGTTTCATTTATTCCGGGTGAAAATGTTATCTTTTTTATGGTCAGAAGCACCAAAGAGGATCTATTTTGGATCTCGGAAACCCCTGATGACAAACATTTAAAGGCCTATTTTGGCGTTGTCAGAGAACCTTTGAACAATTCTTTTAATCGTTTCCATGTTATGACGACCGTATACTATAAACATTGGACAGGACCGGTTTATTTTAATCTCATTAGACCGTTTCATCATTTGGTGGTTTCACGTATGGCCAAGCATGGTTTGGCCCACGAATAATCCTAACTCGACAGGCTGTTGCGCTTTATTGGAGTTGTTGAAAATAAAGAGTACAAAATTCGAGCCACAACGATCTCTCATATGAACCAACACGCTTAAACAAATATAAAAGCAAAAAAGGACATCGTTTTATGAGTATTCAAATAATTATAATGTTGGCCAGTGGTGTTCTTGTGGGAATCGGTGCGTCGTTTACTGGATTGGGAGGCGGTTTTTTGATGGTTCCGATACTCCTTTTTATGGGATATCCCGCACAAAAGGCAGTGGGAACGTCATTTCTTGCGATTCTCGTTATCTCAATATCTGCCTTGATTGCGCACAATAAGTTTGCAAATGTCGACTATAAAATCGGCTTCCTCCTTGGTATGGGGGGTATCATTGGCGCGCAGGTCGGAGCCAGACTGGTTGAACATGTTTCTACTGCACATTTTAAGAAAATCTTCGCTCTTGTGCTTGTCGCTCTCGCAGCGTACCTCTTCATAAAAAAATAGATAAAAAAGGTGGGGTCGAGCGTACTGCTTTACCACAAATCCTACATATCACAGAAACAGATTGGCCCGACGACTCTTTCCTAATTTCAATCTTTACCAAAGCTTTACCTTTTCTTTATGCCACTTTTAAATTCAATTGTTATTGTTATCCCAGAATTCATCGTCCCCTTAAAGTGAAAATGGGACATACACCGAAACGCTGGTGGTGCGCTATCCCATTATTGGATTTCTTTTAATGACAGCCCCACCGCTCAACATGGAAAGGAGTATAGACCATGAAATCATTGAGTTATCTGCAAATTGTCATGATGGGACTTGCCCTTCTGGGATTTACATTCGGTCAGGCAGATGCCGGAGGGAGAGAAAAACCGATGATGAAGAAAGAAATGAAATAAAAAAAACACAGCACTCTAAAGTCTGCCGCAGCAAACTTTAGAGTGTCCATCCCGATTTCTGTCATCATCTGTACGTATCATGGGATGCATCTTTTTGATTGGGTTCCTTAAGAGTTGTTGCAGATGCATCTGTCAATGTGGTAAAAAGGATCATCGACGAATCGACCGGTAATTTTATCGACGACAGTCATCCATTACTTGAGAGACCCCATAGCGAAACCTTTAATGCTCGATATGAGGGTCTCAAGTAATGTTTATTGAATTTTAGCCTGGGTAAGGAGTCTGTATGAATGTTTTTAAGGCTGCAGGGCTGGCATTTCTCATGCCGTTCTTTATCATGTCTTGTTCGGTCATCTCTCAACAGATCCGAAAAGAATCGATGGCGCCTGTTAACTTTAAAATACTTGTACAGGAAACCGACAAATATCTGGGAAATACCGTGATTCTTGGAGGCTACATACTGGAGACTCAGAATTTGGCTGACAAATCGTCCATTAAAGTCCTCCAAGCCCCCTTGGGATTTGGAGAAACTCCCAAATCCAGGGATGATTCAGAAGGAAGATTCATCATCTCGCACAAAGGCTTTTTAGACCCGGAAATTTACAGCAAAAACCGTAAAGTGACCGTAGCAGGCATCATCGTCGGCACGGCAGTCGAAAAAGTTGACCATTTTGCCCAGTCTTATCTCAAGATTGAAAGTCGTGAAATTCACCTGTGGCCGAAAGAGGAAGATTATCTCATGCCCTACTACTACGACCCATGGTATTATCCCTATCCCTACTATCGGCACCCGTATCCCTATTATCCTTAGCTGTTTTTAAACGGATAAAATATTCCAATCCCCCACATTAATTCATCCCGACCTGCCCCTTTGAGTTGGAATCCTCACCGCGTTCCAATTTAGAAGGATCGGGATTTCCACTGCGCTCCAACAGGCAGGGGAGAATTGAAACTTAGAGGTACTTAAACGAACACTAAAACAGAACAAACCGAATTTATTCAGTTTATTGATTTTAGAGTGCACAATATGTAGTAATTTATTTTAATGAACTACAATATATTCTAATTCAATAGAATTATATATAAATTATACATAATTCTACTTGACATAATACAACTAGAAACCTATGGATTAAAATACCCGAATTGCTAAAAGAACTTCCAAATTGAAAAAAAACAGGATAAAGTCTATATTTCGGCATGTTATTTCATACCAGTAACCTTAGTTTAAGGATACTGTGCAAAGGTTAACACCATGGGAAAAAGAATTTCCACGAACAACTTTCCTGAAAGCAAAACTGTATCGAGATACATTCTGGATAATTATTACAGTGTTCAATTCTCATTAAATGAAATGGGTCCGATTTACCTGTTCAAACTAAGAAACATTTCCTTAAACGGGCCATGCATTCTGGTAAAGGAAGATTCCAGCGTCTTTGGACAACTTGAGGTCGGCGACATTTTACACATGGAATTCAAGCCTCCGGAACTATCCGTGCCCAACAAACTGTTGAAAACCCGGATCATTTCGAAAAATTCTCATGATCTTTTCACGGGACATTCTCTTGTCGGACTGTCCATCATCGAGGAAGCAAATTAGCGATTGTAATTTCTTGACTATCAAAACAAATGGCTTTAGGACATAAAATCTCAGATAAAACGAGCGGTCTGGAGTTAAACACATCATCAACTCCTTTTCTTCTCAGGTCTTTGAGTCGTTAATACATATTTATAAATTTATTAAAAATATGACAGTATTCGATAGAGATAACGGCGGCCGTCGTTTAGGGATTGACCGGCGGCAATTTACTTACACCATGTATTTCCCTGAGCGCAGATCCGGCAAGGAAAGAAGAAGCGGATTGGATAGGAGGCAAAAACCAAGAATATCAAAAAACGAACGATCTTAAACAGTTTTGTCAACAGCTAAGGGAGGTGGCCCTCAATGATAGAAGTGCTAAGAAAAATATTTGAAGCTAACCCCAAGAAATCGACAATCACAATAAATGGTAAATGTTCGAAATGCGGGCGTAAGGTGATCGTTGAGATAAAACCCACTTCAGGAGGGTATGGTCTACAGGGTGGCATTTTAGTCAAGTGTTCACCTAAAAAGTATTCCATCACCTGCTCTGAGTGTTACAAATTCAACTCCAAGATGGAAACTCCTTATAGATCCAAGTCCGCTCATGCTTAATCGTTTTTGGACATCAGTTTAAGGATTTTACGCTTCCTGTTCTTTCTGAATTCCTCAGCCATATCGATCCGATTCAATTCGCACTCAATTATCCGATCCTCTGAATCCGAATAATACCATAACGTTCAAAATCGAGCCATAGAACATTTCAAAGGATAAAATCAGTGATTTCTTAAAAATTAAAAAAAATAATAACAAGGCTTGACTCACTGAATCAATTGGTATATGGATTTTTCCCGATAATGGATAATCGGTAATGTTTTTGCCGTGACCTAACTTAATTGTGAAAGGAGGCTTTTAAATGGCTTTTATTCCTACTGTTGATGCAGAAAAATGTGAAGGTTGTGAAGAGTGTGTGGATGTCTGTCCTGTGGAAGTGTTTGAGATGGAGGATGACAAATCCGTCCCTGTAAATGCGGATGAATGTTTGGGCTGTGAAAGTTGTGTTGAAGTTTGTGAACCCGGCGCAATTACAGTGGAAGAGACATAATCAGATTTTAATTACCATGTTCCCTGGTCTTCTGTCCTGACCAGGGAACAAAGCCCCTACATCATTGCCCACGTATATTTCTATCCCAGACCTTGTTATCAACACCCAAATTGAATGCTTGTTGAGGCTTGTCTGCCTCACCGCGAGCGGCATCTTCGACTGGCGAGGTCGCCGGCCGTAAGATCCTGCTTTTGGGGAGATGCAAGTCGAAGATCCGAAATTTTTCTATCGGGGGAATGTGACATGCAGCCCCGCTATATTAAGCGGGATAAACTCGGCAAGCCTGAAGGGTTTCAAATAATGATAATTTTTTATTTAAACAAATCAGCAAATTAGATGACACCCATTAGCGACTTTAGTGATGTATATTTATTTGAGGGGTCGGGGAGTTTTTCTCTTAAATCCTTGAATATAGCGGAATGGGTGATCTTTTTTTAAACCGCATGAACTCGCGGCAAGGGATCATAAAGAAAAAACAGGAAACTATCTTTTAAATATCAATAGGTTCTCTGCATCATTTTAAAA
>PKTV01000542.1 GCA_002868985.1 Desulfobacteraceae bacterium
AGCGTGACTACGGTAAAGACCAGAGTAAAAGCCCTTCGTGGACTCGGTGTAAACCGAATCCATATGCGCGTGAGCGGCCCTCCCCATCGTTTTCCATGTCATTACGGAATTGATTTTTCCACAAGAGGGGAACTGATTGCAGCCAATATGTCTATTGAAAAATTGAAAGATTTTCTCGATCTGGACTCGCTATACTACCTCAGTCTTGAGGGGCTTTTGGGTTCAATGGGTATCGAACATCCGGAAAACAACTTTTGCAAGGCATGTTTTGACGGCTGTTATCCGGTCAGTTTTGACGAGGATCTTTCCAAGCACTGTCTAGAATGATAGATCTCACTTTTTAATATGTTATAGGCCAAGAGGTACGTACCCGATATGAAGAAAACCGTTGCCTTTTCCAAAAATGCCACCAATGTTTTCTTTCACATCCTGACCGATTGTAATCTCAAGTGCAGGCACTGTTATATCAACAAAAAACAGCACGGGAAAAACACGCTTCCCTTAGAGACGATTAACGCCTGGCTCAGCGTATTTGCATCAAAGAACAAAGAAGCAAATGTCATCTTTTTGGGTGGAGAACCCACCCTTCATCCGAATCTCCCCGAAGCCGTTAACAAAGCCAAGTCCCTCGGCTACAGTTCAATTACCATTGATACCAATGGATATCTGTTTCATGACATTCTTTCCAGAGTCAGCCCGGATGTTATCGACTATTTCAGCTTCAGTCTGGATGGCACCACCCGAGAAACAAACGATATGATCCGGGGAAAAGGATCATTTGACACCTGTATCCAAGGCATCAAAAATGCGGTTCTAAAAGGTTTCAGCACCAGCCTGATTTACACCGTAAGCACGAAAAACATACATGAACTTGACAAAATCGCACCGCTTTTGAAAGACTTAAAGATTAACCGTTTTTTTATACAGGTCATCGGGATCAGAGGAAAATCCGCTGGAAGCCGAAAGGATAAACTACAGGTTTCTCGAAAGGATTGGTTAAAAATTGTCCCTGACGCAGCCCAAAAAATCGCCCGTCTCGGCATTATTGTTACCTACCCGAAAGTATTTTTGAGTCTCGAGGAACCGTTTGAATGTGCCGGTCTGGTGGCGGACAACTATTTTATCTTCCCCAACGGGAGAGTATACCGCTGTCCGCTGTGTGAGGACTATCCGCTGCACAGCTCGGTATTTAAAGATAACGTACTGGCGAATACCCCGAGGATCAATGAAAACGACTTTTTTACACTTAACATCCCTGAAGGGTGCGTGATGAACAAACTTTTTCAGCCGGACAACCTGAGTTATAACCCCAACGGCACGTGCAAATATAAAATCGCCTGTTGTATGTTAAAAGAAGAAATCCGAATTACTTTATAGAAACAGATATGACCCACGTTATTTGAATATGAATTCAAACCCAAGATTTTTAAATTTATCATAATAATTTCGACAACCTGTCAAAAATATGCCACCTCATTCTTTGCCCACCTGCCAAATTTCTTGAGCATCACCACTCCTATCATACAATATCCTTTTGATATATATAGGTATATTAATTCATTCAATACGACCCGTCTTGTTTGGTACGGGTATTGCTATATATGGTTTAATGATTAAAGGGAAGATGCCGATATCAGCAAACATACCGATCATAGACAGCGTTTTCGAATACGAAAATAGCAGCGTTCTGATAGCTATTTTATTTTAAAAATTATTTTCCAGGAGATCAAAATGGAAAACACATCCGATAAACATGAGAATCAAGCACCGGGCAAACAGAAGATCGGTGAAATTCTTGTCAAATCTGGTCTTATTAATAAATCTCAGCTTGGACAGGTTCTAAAAAGGCAGACCCAAGTAGGTGGTCATTTGGGATCTATTTTAATTGAAATGGGGTTAATTACCATCGATGACTTAATCCATTGTTTAAGTAAAAAACTTGGTGTTCCTGGCGTTAACCTTTTCGATCAGGACATCAAACCCGAATTACTCAATCTT
This sequence comes from Desulfobacteraceae bacterium, assembly GCA_002868985.1. Lineage (GTDB taxonomy): Bacteria > Desulfobacterota > Desulfobacteria > Desulfobacterales > UBA11574 > UBA11574. Next base: position 1,999 of record PKTV01000542.1, read on the forward strand.
TTGCCCGTCGATAAACTGAAATCCATGAAAATTCTGCCCGTTGCGGTAAATAACTCAAAGATATCATTGGCAATGGCAAACCCACAAGATTTCATGGCTGTGAGTGAAGTTGAATTTGTTCTTGGGAAAAAGATTCGCCCCATGGTGGCACCTTCTTTTATGATAGATGCGGCTTTAAATTGTCTGCCGTTAAAGCCCGGCCGAAAATTAAAAGGTGACTCGATATCAAAAACATGTAAGACAGAAAGTGCTAAGGTAAAAGAAGTGCTTGATTTGGAAGCACTGCTTGGAAAATTGATGAAATATGATGCCAGCGATATCCTTTTAACCCCTGGTGCGCCACCATCCATTCGTATTGACAATAAGCTGACACGCCCCGCGCTGCCGGCCTTATTGCCGATGAATTGTGAGATGTATGCCAGAGAAATTATTCCTTATTCCGAATGGGATGAATTTTTGCAAAAGAACGAGAATGATTTGGCTGTTTCATTTAAAAATATTGGTAGATTTAGGATAAATATATATAGGCAAAGAAATTCTATTTCGATCGCCATGCGTCCAATCAAAGATGGAATTCCTACTTTTGAAGAGCTGAATTTGCCGGCGTGGTTAAAAGATTTTGCTTTTAAACCGCAAGGTTTAATTTTGGTTTCAGGTCCTGCCGGGCACGGCAAAACCACGACCCTCAACGCACTCATTGATGTTATCAATAATACCCAACAAAGAAATATCATTTCTCTTGAAGATCCTATTGAAGTCATGCATAAACACAAAAAGAGTAACATTAATCAAAGGGAAGTTGGCACGGATACCAAATCTTTTGCCTCAGGCCTAAGAACAGTGTTCCGACAATCACCTGATGTTATCGTTGTTGGAGAAATGAGGGATAAAGAGACCTTTGAAATTGGATTACAGGCCGCTGATACGGGACACCTGGTTATGAGCTCAGTCCACGCAAGTAGTGCGACTTCTATTTTTGATAGAGTCATCAATATGTTCGAACCCCATATGCAACCCCTTATCCGGACAAAACTTGCTGACTGTTTACAACTCGTATTATCACAGCGACTCATCCCCTTAAAAAAAGGTGACGGCAGAATACTCGCCCTTGAAAAGTTAATCAATTCGTATCGAGTTAAAAAATTTATTAAAGATTCCACCACAAATCGAATTCGATCACAGATGCAAGCCGGGACTGAAGAGTTTGAATCGATAGATATGGCAATTGCAAAGCTCTGTCAAAGGGGCCTTATAACATTCAACGATGGGCTTACATACGTTGAAGACGAACAATTCTATCGCGAATTAACCGGCGCAGAACAATAAAGGGATCAATCACAAGGTGCCATGATCGTATCATCAATAGATTGAGACCTTTGAAAAATGCTCATTTTTGTTTAAGTTCAAGGAAGGCGAAAATTTTAACCACAGGAATATATCAAGTATTTTGAGGATTAAAATTTGAACCTGTTGATAAATCCCGATTATCGGGGACGCAGAAATTGGACAAAAAGGGGGGGTTTGCAAAGGTCTCAGAGTAAAACCATGGAAATGGTATTCTGTGGGGGCAGTTAATTTTCTTGTGTTCTCTTTTTTCTTTTTTCTAATTCATTTATGTAGGATTTTTCAACCCGCTGATTATATTTTTCAACTTCCTCATTGAACAGTTTTTTTCTTCCTTCATAATCTTCTATTTTCTCATTAAACTCCAATATAATTTTGTTATATTTCTTGGCGCGACTTTTTGATCTATATTTGTTCTTGTCTTTTGCGATCTCTTTTTTTTCCTCCATTAAGGCCCTGTATTCCTCGCCCAATTTTTCCTTTTCCTGGTCAAGACGCTTCTTGATTTCAGAAAAATCATCTATGTCAGGTTCATTTTTGACCTGTTCCTTCTCAATTAAAGGGGGTGGCTTTTCATCTTTTTGCTGATCATACGGATCACCTTGAAACCCATTATATTCATGAATGTCGGTTCGCTGTTTTTCGGGAACATTGGTCAAATCGTCAGTGTAATGTACATTTCCGTCTTTATCAATGTATCTGTAATATTCTGCTGAAGCCGACATCGAAAACAACAACAGCGATAATGATATTAACCATCGTCCAAAATTCATAATCCGGCCCTTTCTGTTATCTCAACATTATCAGGTTTCGCACCCAATACACAGGAAAAAGCTTTTAACGTGTTATATATTCTAATATTATTCATGCCGAAGGTCAATCTTTTATTGTTCGTCTCCCATGGATATTAAGCAACAAGTTCAATTTTAACAACATTTTAACGTACAATAGTCTGTTAACAGATGATCTTTGCGACTTGATTGACATGCAATCTTTGTTTTTATATGATTACTCACGTTTTTCACCCCTATTTTTAGGCAACGCCAATATAGAGCAGCGGGCCGGAAACATTTTTTAAGATAAAATTAAAGGATGGTGTCAATATGAAACGAAAATATGTTGTTTGTCTGTTGGCGATCTTAATTATTCCAGGTTTTTTTGCCCAGGGCCTCGCTTTTGTCGAATGGAATACTCATAAAACACTTAAATTGGATACACAGCCTCTTGACGTTGCAGTTTCCAAGAGTGGAAATTTGATTTTCGTTCTCACCAAATCGGGAAAGATTCTAATCTATTCGTCTGACGGCAAACTAAAAGATAAGATCGATGTTGGAAATCATGTTGATCAAATCAAATCAGGTCCCGGAGAAGAATGGCTTTTTTTGAGCAGCCGTAAAAACAAAACGGTTGAAATCCTTCATGTTGATTTTATCCAGGATATCAATATCTCCGGGTCACCATTTAAAGGGGTGGAGAATGCCCCGATAGCGATCGCTGTTTTCAGCGATTTCCAATGACCGTATTGCGCGAGGATTGTACCTCTACTTGAGCAGGTGCTCGAGAATAATACTGGAAAAGTAAAACTGGTTTTTAAAAATTTCCCTCTCAGAAGACATAAATATGCTATGAAAGCCTCTATGGCAGCTCTTGCGGCCGACAAATCTGGCAAGTTCTGGAAGTTCCATGATCAGCTTTTTCTTGAACACGATAAATTGAGCGATCAAAAAATCAAAGAGATTGCTCGAAATCTTGGATTTAATGGTGAAGATTTCGAAAAAATGATGAAGAATCCTAAAATTTTAGCCAACATACAACAGGACATTCTGGACGGGCGTCAGGCCGGTGTCAAGGGGACCCCGACGGTATTTGTTAATGGTCGACGTTTGAGGGATTGGAGCCTGAACGGGCTTCAGATGTTAATCGACAAGGAGTTGAAAAAAAGGTAACACTTTTATCATTCTATTCAATGGGGCTACAAATTTTAGTTCCCGGATCAATACTCCGGTCCGACCGGGTTATTAGAACCGTTGATGTGGTTGGTTCGGTATGCAAAACGAGTAACGATCCATGAATAATAGGCGTCAAAGGAAAAATTTCTTTGCTTTTCTTATCGAGCTTTTCTTTTTCCTGATAATATATACTGTATGATTGGCCGATCTCCACACCGTCTTGATCACCTTTATCGATGAATACGACGGTATGATCTCCAATGTTTTTTTCGCGCTCCTCAGATACAATGATTTTTCCATCCAAACCATTTTTGCTTTGGGTCAGGGCAATTCTCGGTGACCGCTTTTTATACGGCATCAAAAGATCGTTCACTGCAATCGTCCGGTAAGATTTAACAACTCTGGCCAAAACAAAACCAGGCTCTTTTTTTGTAATTTCAACAACCCCCGTCAGATAGTGCTGGGTTCCGATAAGCGTTTTCGTTTCTTTATCTTCAATCGGCTTTAGAGTTCTATATACCGTATACTTTGTTCCCGGTTGGAGGGAATTATCAACATTTGGACGGATATAAACCAGATCCCCGACACCGATCAATTTTCTATCATCTTTGACTTTGAAGATTGTGCCCTTCGGAGTGATGGCTTGTTCTTTGATGAATCCGATACTGTTAATGGGAGAATAGTAATAATACAAAGTCTCTTTTGTCG
>PKTV01000288.1 GCA_002868985.1 Desulfobacteraceae bacterium
CGAACGATCGACCACTCGGAGCATCAAGAGAGTCATGTCTGCAAGGACCAGTGGCCTGCCCAGCGTAGTCCAGTGGCTCAAACGAATGCCAAGGATGATCAAGCACTTTTGGTTTAATATACAGATCTCCTGCAGGGCCACCGTATGGGCTGGGTTCACCCTTTCCGGCAATCCGTAGTTTCTTCCCGAAAATCATTCCTTTTGGTATTTTTACTGTTATCTTTTCGCTACGGCCTTTGTGCTGAAAAGATACGATTTTTTGGGTTCCCGCTGCCACTTCCTCTAAGGTCAAAGGAAGTTCATATTCAAGATCAGATCCTTTTGGATGAGCCTGCTGCTGTCTTTGATAACTGCCAAACGGGCCGCCGCCATCAAAGGAAAACCGCATCCCCCTTCCACCACCGCCAAAACGGCCGGATCCACCGAACAACTCACTTAATATACTTTCAAAATCGGAACCCCTAAAAATATCTTCCTGTGAATACCGTTGCTGGAATCCGGCCGAACCGAATGTATCGTACTGTTTTCGTTTTTCTTTATCACTCAAAACAGCATAAGCTTCGCTGATCTTCTTAAATTTTTCCTCGGCGCTTTTATCTCCTTTGCTATGATCCGGATGATACTTCATGGCGAGTTTTCGATACGCCTTCTTGATCTCAGTTTCAGAAGCGGTTTTTTTCACACCGAGTATTTTATAGTAATCTGTTTCTGCCATCGGATAATTACCTCATTATTTTTAAATCAATATTAACGATTTCGTTAAGCCTGGCACTCCGGGCCAGGATTTTTTACTTTATTGGCACGTTCATATTGTCGATGATCATTTTTTTCAACAATCAAAATAAGTTAAAAGCTTCAACGTGTCAAGGGCCATTCGATGGTTGACTTTCGATTTGAGATGTCTGTCTCTCAGCAGCTTTGATGGCGACCATAATTACTGAAAGTCCGGCGGGGGTTATGCCGTCTATACGTGACGCCTGTCCCAAAGAAGACGGCATGACAGCGGAAAGCTTTTCTTTGAGTTCGTTGGAAAGGCCGTGCACCCTATTAAAATCAAAATTGTCGGGAATTTTTATCCTTTCCATGTTTTTAAATTTTTCGATTTCTTTTAGTTGACGGTGTACATATCCCTCATATTTAATCTCTGTTTCCACTTGCCGGGTGACTTTGCTGCTAATGTTGTTGGGGCTTTTCGCCAAAGCATCAACAGCACTGTAAGTAAGTTCGGCTCTTTTAAGAAGCTGATCAAGATACATACCACTTTTTAAGGGTGTTGTCCCTTGATGAATGAGATAATCGTTTATTTGCTTTTCAGGTTTAATAACAGTGGTCTTAATTCTCTTGATTTCATCGAAAATTTGCTTTTTCCGTTCTTGAACATCTTTTAAAGCATCATGGTTGATAAGGCCAATTTCGTGTCCGATTTCCATCAATCTTATATCGGCATTATCTTCTCTAAGCATCAATCTATATTCCGCCCTTGATGTAAACATGCGGTAAGGTTCCCGTGTACCCCGCGTCACCAGGTCATCAACCATAACCGCCATATACGCCTGGGAGCGGTCAAGAATAAAGGGCGGTCTTTTCTGAACCTTGCAAGCGGCATTGATTCCTGACCAAATTCCCTGAGCCGCCGCCTCTTCATAACCCGACGTTCCATTAATCTGACCGGCCATAAACAGGCCTGAAATCAACTTCGTTTCCAGCGTTGGCTTAAGCTGAATAGGATTTACATAATCGTACTCTATGGCATAAGCAGGCCGCATGATCTCCGCCGATTCCAGCCCTTTGACGGATCTGACAAATTGAATCTGAATATCCATTGGCATGCTGTTTCCAAGGCCGCTGGCATAAATCTCTTGGGTATCAAGACCTTCAGGTTCAAGAATGACCTGGTGCCTTTCCTTGTCCGGAAATCTGACGATCTTGTCTTCAAAAGAAGGACAGTAGCGGGCCGAAATCCCTTTGATAATACCCCCATACAGGGCAGACCGTTTTAGATTCTCTTGTATAATCTTGTGGCTTTTCTCGTTGGTATGACCGATAAAGCTCGGAATTTGCGGAAGGGAAATCTTATCCGTAAAAAACGAAAACGGCACGGGTTGTTCCTCTGCGCCATGGGCTGTAAATGCATTAAAATCGACACTCGATTTTTTGAGTCTGGGCGGTGTACCGGTTTTCATCCTTCCAAGTTTAAATCCAAGATCTTCCAGATGAGAAGGGAGGCCATAGGATGCAAATTCACCGGCCCTTCCAGCTTTAAAAGAATTAAATCCGATATGAACCAGACCGCTTAAAAAAGTTCCCGTGGCCAGAACAACAGCATCAGCCTGGTATCCGAAACCGGTTTGATCCTCCACCCCGGCAATCCTATCGCCTTCCACAACAAGCCGTTCCACCATGGCCTGTTTCAGGTCGAGGTTCGGTTGTTTTTCAATAACGGCCTTCATGGCCATGTGATACCGGATTTTATCGTTTTGTGTACGGGAAGAATGGACGGCAGGACCTTTTTTAGTATTCAGGGTTCTATACTGTATCGCAGTTTTATCCGTGATCTTTGCCATTTCACCACCCAAGGCATCGATCTCTTTTACAAGCTGACCTTTTGCCATGCCTCCAATGGATGGACTACAGGGCATGGACGCCACTTTATCCAGATCTATGGCAAAAAGAAGTACACTGCAACCCATTCTGGCAGCAGCCAGCGCAGCCTCACATCCGGCGTGGCCGGCACCAACGACAATAACATCGTATTTTTTTCTATAAACTGACATAGGCAATGATGTTGCTTTTACCTAAACTGAGCGTTTCAAATTGTGACGTGAAAAGATGTTTAATAACTTTTGTCGAAAATATTTAGTATTTCTTGTTTGGGCATCTAACACCAGATGAATTCGATGTCTTGCAAATTTATCATTAATTATTTTACATCTTTTATACAAAAATGTATATATTAACCTGTTAATTTAATCATTAATTCGCCAAAAACAAACTTGAACAAACACCTTATCCCGAAACCAAGAAAAATGCGTCAACGATACAATGACTTTAACACCTATCTGAAAAATATCTTTGGATGCAGAGTTCAAAAAATCACCATTGATGCCGGTCTTTCCTGTCCAAACAGGGACGGAACCATCTCCACAGGCGGATGTCTCTACTGTAATGTGAGAGGCTCCGGCACCGGGGCCCACACAAAAGGACTTTCGGTTGTCGATCAGATTGTAACAGCGAAAAGCGCACTGTTTAAACGCTATAAAGCAACAAAATTTATAGCATATTTCCAGTCATTTACAAACACCTATGGGCCTTTTAATACGCTTAAACATCTATATGAACAGGCCCTTAGCGTTGAAGATGTGGTTGGAATTTCCATCGGTACAAGACCGGACTGTATCGACGAACCGATCCTGGATCTTTTACAGGGATATGTGGACAATTATCTGGTTTGGATCGAATACGGCCTGCAATCGGCCAATGACTCTACCCTTGCCTTGATCAACCGGGGACATGATTTCAGCTGTTTCAAAGCGGCTGTGGATGCAACAAAAAACAGGGGTATCAATATCTGTGCCCATGTGATTCTCGGTCTTCCCCAGGAAAAAAAGGTTCATATGCTCCAAACAGCTCGGGCTATTGCCGACATGGCAATAGACGGTATCAAACTTCATCTCCTTTATGTTGTAAAGGGTACAAAACTGGATAAGCTTTACCACACGAACAAATACAGATGTCTGGAGCAAAATGAATACATAGATATCGTCTGTGATTTTTTGGAACGTATTCCAAAACACATAGTGATTCAGCGTCTGACCGGAGATCCACATCCAAATGAATTGGTGGCACCCACATGGTCCCTTAAAAAGGCGGAAACCATCGCTCTCATCCGGAAAAAACTAGAAACGAGAGATACATGGCAGGGAAAGTATGTTGATGGTTAACCTATAGTTTGGATTTTCCAGTGTACCGCTGCGCCAGAGGATACCTTCTGCCATAACCGAACGCCTTTGACGTCACCTTGAGACCCGGCGCCGCCTGATGCCGTTTGTATTCATTCCTGTCAACCCTGGAAATAACATCCTCGACGACCCGTTTATCAAACCCCATTTGAACCAAATCTTCGATTCCCTTAACCTCTTCGATGTACTCTTTTAAAATAGCATCCAGAATGTCATAAGGCGGTAGATCATCCTGGTCGATTTGATCAGGCTTAAGCTCGGCGGATGGCGCTTTGGTGATAATTCGGGGAGGAATTAACTCTTTTTCCTGATTGATATAATACGCAAGATCATAAACCATGGTTTTTGGAATGTCCGAAATAACAGCCAGGCCGCCGGTCATGTCACCATAGAGCGTACAATACCCAACTGAAAGTTCAGACTTGTTGCCGGTAGAGAGAACAAGTGCACCATGTTTGTTGGAAAGTCCCATAAGGATGATGCCTCTGATTCTGGCCTGGATGTTTTGTTCCGTAATATCCGGTTCGGTGTCTTTAAACGCAGGTGAAAGAAACCTTAAAAATTCTTTAAACATGCTTTCTATGGGGATGGTGGTCAGAACTACACCCAGGTTCGCGGCCAGTTTTTGTGTGTCTTCAAAATTTTCCTTAGATGTGTAAGGAGACGGCATAAAAACCACAGAAACATTCTCCGGGCCCAAAGCCCTGACGGCAATGCATGCGGTAAGAGCTGAATCTACCCCCCCACTAAAACCGATAACCACTTTGGAAAAACCACACTTCGTCACATAGTTATGTGTTCCCATAACCAAGGCCTTAAATATAGATTCCGTATCCGATTGTGAAATGTTGTGAATGTTGTCTTTGTCTGCTTGTAATGTTTTTGAATCAAACATCACAACATCTTCTGAAAAGTCTGAAGCCCTGGCAATCGCTTTACCCTTTTTATCGAAAACCGCGCTTGACCCATCGAAAAGAATGCTGTCATTGCCGCCAACCTGGTTGGCAAATATAAAGGGAAGCCGGTATTTTTGTGCCATAAACGAAAACATGTTTTGCCTGAATGTATCATGTCCCAGATAATAAGGAGATGCGGCGATATTGATCACCAGATCAGCTCCGGCTTGAACAACCTGGGCCACGGGGTCATGAGCATAAATTCTTTTTTTAAAAATATCTTCGTCATTCCAAGCATCTTCACAAATTGTAAGCCCTATTTTGTGTCCCTTGTACGAACATGGCAGACTATTTCTTCCGGGCTCAAAGTATCGCTGCTCATCAAATATATCATATGTCGGCAGTAACCTTTTATGAACCTTATGAATGATGTTGCCGTCTTCAAAAAGAATGGCCGTATTATATAGCGGTTTTCCTTTTCCCGCAGGATTTTTGTCCACAAAGCCGCATATCACCCCGATTCCGCGGATGGAGGTCAGCAGCCGTTCAAGACAGGCAAGATTCGCATCGATAAAATCTTTTCTCTCAAGAAGATCTCGAGGCGGGTATCCTGTAATCACAAGTTCTGAAAAGACGACAAGATCGCACTGAAGCTTTATGGCCTGATCTGCAAAATACTTTATCTTGTCAAAATTGTGTTTAAAATCGCCGATAATCGGATTGATCTGTGCGATGGCTATTTTCATGACAATAATATCTCGTAAATTCTACAACATACTGTAAATAAATAATTTGTTGAGGCTTGATTTTCCCGCCTCATATATGGAATAATGGAATATTGATTTCTAAAGGAATTCTATTAGTTATGATTTTTTGCTGCCCGGTCAAGACGCATTTTATCAAAATTCCACATACCCATTTTATCCAAAACCCATTACTCCATTATTCCAACATTCCAATTGTGAGCGAAGCGAACTCACTTGTGTCCATCCATGAGTTCAAAATGAACACAATGGGTGTCCAATTCAGAAATGAGCCATTTTTGTTCTGATCAAGGCCGCACAAGGGTTTGCGGTCCCCGCAAAGCGGGACAGGAAGGCGTACGTCTGTACGCCGCAACCGAAAACCCGCGGAGAACG
>PKTV01000529.1 GCA_002868985.1 Desulfobacteraceae bacterium
AACCGGATCGCTGTTTATTTCCCGCGGCGATGACAGCGGCACCCATACCAAGGAACAAGCGCTGTGGAAAACAAGTGGTCTGGATCTTGTGGTTCAAAAGAGCACTATCTTTAAAAAAGGGAGAAAAAAAAGCGTCAGCTTTATATATCCCAAAGGATCTAATAAATGGTATCTTTCCATTGGCCAGGGTATGGGCAAGACGATCACCTTTGCCGATGAAAAAAAGGCTTACACACTTGCCGATCGAGGGACTTACATCAAATACAAGTACGGCCGTAATGTCAGCCTTGATTTGGAGGTCATGTGTGAGGGTGACACAGTCCTTGACAATCCATACGGTGTCATTCCTGTTAATCCGGACAAGCACCCCCATGTAAGATACCGGCAGGCCAAGCAATTTGCAGAGTGGTTGGTTTCGCCAAAAGGACAACTTCTTATTTCAAATTACAGGCTTAATGGAAAACGACTTTTTTATCCGGATGCCGTAAAATAATCATATTCGTTTGTTCTGAATTTGTCGTTTTGAAGCAAATAGATGACGATGTTTGATATTCATCATAATTCACGGGAATAAAATTTTACTGTTTTTGGTCGTGCAGTCTTTTGCCGAATATGGGGTTAAGGTACTGGAGGATCTCATGTATATCCTTATCAAAACCGGTTGACTTCATATAAGATGTCTTGTATTGGCAAAACACCAAAATTACAGATTAGCGTATAAAAATTTTCATTTTTATTTAAAAAAACTCTTGGAGAGGAGAAACTCAATGAAAAAGACGGGCTTTATTTTATCACTTGCATTCTTACTGACACTTGCTTTTGCAATCGCTGGAACAGCAGGCACTGTTATGGATCGTATACAGAAAAAAGGAGAACTGGTTGTCGGCATCACCGGTAGTCAACCTCCTTTGAATGCGACAACCAAAGAGGGTAAAATCATCGGTCTCGATGCCGATATTGCAACGATGATCGCAAAAAATATGAAAGTAAAAATAAAATTTGCTCCCATGCCGTTTGCTAAATTGCTTCCGGCTCTTGAAGCCGGCCAGGTGGACGTGGTTATCTCAGGGATGACCATGACCCCGGAACGCAATCTGAAAGTGGCCTATGTCGGGCCTTATTATATTTCTGGCAAGGGGGTACTGACCAAGGGACAGAATATTGCTGCCTTGCAGGATCCCAGTGGCCTGAATAAGCCGGAATTTAAAGTGGCTGCACTAAAGAACTCAACCAGTGAAATGTTTGTCGAAAAGGCCATTTCGAAGGCTGCACTGGTAACCACCGAGTCTTATCAAAAGGCCATTGACTTGCTTTTTCAAAACAAGATTGATGCCCTGATTGCCGACTATCCTTTCTGTGCCTTTTCAGCCTTTCGTTACCGAGATAAAGGGCTGGTTGCCGGGGAGGCACGTTTTACATTTGAACCACTGGGGATTGCCTTGCCCGAGGATGCCCTGTTGATCAATTGGATGCAAAATTTTATGGGCATGCTTGAAGGTAGCGGCAGACTGAAAGAACTGACCAAGCATTGGTTTCAAGACGGTTCCTGGATTAAAGAGCTTCCCTAACAGGTGATTTGAAATGAAGGAACCGTAGTGGGCGTCAACTTGTAACTCAAGTTTCTCACGCCAATATTTCTAAAAAGTCTTGTCGTTATAATAATAAAAAAGTGAAGGCAGAGCCGGCTAAGGTTCTGCCTTTTTCGTCCGGAAACGTTATTTTATGACGTCTTTGAACCGCTGCAAAATGTCCGGTAAAGTTTCGCCGCTGGGCTGCTTGATAAAAAAGCCTTGCCGGCTGTTTAGGGCGATGTCTGAAAATGGGTTCTTTTCAATATTGATATCAATAATGATACCGTTGCGATGTTTTACTTCCCATACCACCTGATTGGGGAGACTGGTGGCCCCCGAGGTTCCAACGACCAACAATAGATCGGTTTCTTCGGCAACTTTCAAGGCGCTGTGGTACCGATAATAATGCTCGTTATACATTTCATCAAACCAGAGAACATGGGGCCTGGTCTGGCTGCTGCAATACGGGCACATGAGCAATTGGCGGTCTGTTTCCGTTAAGGTTTCATTTTTTTCTCTACCCGTTAAATTTTTGGGTATCGGAAGGACTTCTCTTTTGCATTCATCGGCGCAGCGCATAAAAAAAACATTCCCGTGAATTTGAAGTGTTTTTGCCAAGCTGTTTCCGGCACGAAGGTGTAAATTGTCCACATTCTGGGTGATCAGTGTGAAACGGTCTTTAAAAAGCGTTTCCATTTCACCCAGGGCATGGTGGCCTGGGTTCGGTTGGGCTTTTTTACAGACACCGATTCGATACAGATACCATTTCCATACCTCTTCGGGCTTCTGCCTAAACATCCTGTAGGTTGCCATTTCCTGAGGATGATATTCATTTGAACCGATGGTCCAGTATCCTTCAGGACCCCGGAAGGTGGGGATATTGCTTTCAGCGGAAATACCGGCGCCGGTTAAGATGGTAATGCGTCCCGATCCTTTTGCGAAATCCTGCAACATTTTTTCAAGATGTCGATCTAACATATTTTGCCCTTTCAGGGCTTACATTATCAACATTGAAAAGATACATTTTGAAACCAAGTGGATGAAAAATTATTTTTTAGAATTTTCAAAAGCCTGTCCAACGTATATAACAATCTGTTCAAACCAGGCAATCTCTTTTTCCGAGAAGGAACTATCGTTGGCTCTGGCGATAAAATATGCTCCGATGACAAGATTCCTGGTCATGATGGGAGAGATCATAGCCGTTTTAAAATGCGATTGGTTTTTCAAAAGGGAAATCTGAAAGGATCTTTCGGTAAGATTAAAAACCGCTGTTTCCTTATTATTTATGGACGTTACAATGGGTGAGTTATTATTTATCATACTAATTTTAAAATCTTCGGCTTTCAAACGGGTATCTCTGCCTGCATAAAATCTTCCAGTCATCATTGTTTTTGATGTATTAAAAAATGCTGTAAATATTTCTGTTCCAATGAGACAGCGGTACAGCGCTTCTTGAGCAAGCATTAATACCTGGTTAATTTCAGTACTTTTGCGGCAGGCAATCATCAGATCCGTCAGAAACTGACCGATAAGCAAATCCGCGTCTTCAGGCTTTTCTTCTTCGGTCAGGGCATCTCCAAAGGTGACTTTCCCGGCAATTTGGGCGGGGTTCCCTTTCCCCCATTCAAGAGCCTTGACCATCATGTCAACGTCGTCTTTTTGCAGATTAAAGAATCTTGCAACATTTGCATCCTGTTCACAGGTATCTTTGATAAAATCTGAAATGTTAAATGTATTGGTCCCAAGTATTTTTTTTATGCGAGCCGCTGTTTTTTCCATGGCCTTTTCTCCGCCGAGGTTATTGCTGAACAGCATATTTGAAATATGACCGGACTCTCGTATCAAGGCTATTAAAGGATCGCTGGCGTCATCATCGTTTCTAAGTACTTTGGCGACTTTGTCGGGAAGGTTGTAAATGTTTGTCAATGCGTTACAAATTTCATCATATTCAACACCGAACACTTCATTACAGGCGTTATTGTTTGAAATATTTTTATCTGAAATCAATTGTTCCATTTCGTTGAATTTTTTAGGAAATGTATTTGCCAGTGCCAGCCAGGGAAGCCGATAAAGCAGACCGGCGACAAATATTTCTTCGGGATTATCAGCCTTGTTTTTCGCTGCCAGAGAACTGGCAAAGGCTCCGGAAAAATATGAACTGGCATAAAGCTGACCCAGTTGCTGAGTCTTGGCTGTTTTCATTGCCTGATTGAACATAGACAGTCCCAGTGCCAGGGAACGAACTTTTTCAAACCCTAAAAACGTGACGGCATAGGTGACGGTTTTAATGGGATAGCGTGGCCGGTACATCACCGAGTTGGCCGTTGCCAGAATATTCGAGGTTAAGCCGCAATCCCTCATGATTACAGTGGCAAGATCAACTGCGCGAGTCTGGGATTGATTTGTAATTTGTGTAATTGCCTGAACATTTTCATTAATTGCAGGGAGATTCCCTTTGCTTCGCATTTCTTCGATCAGTTCTTGTGTCTTTAAGTTGTCGGTCATAAAAAATCCTTATAATCTATTCTCGATCAGAATTTATTGTTGGTTGGAGATAAAAAAGGAATTATCTATATATAAAGCGAAAAGCTTTAAATCATTCACGGTCCTTTTTATATATCGGTCTTTTTTAAAAAAACTTAACAAAACAAATAACATCTGTATTTGGATGAACGCGTTGTTAACTGTCTAATATTGCACTAAATTATAAAGATTTTTGGGAAATGAATGATAACTGTTTGTGTAACGTTCAAGCCGAACAATTTTATTGCAGTTTGACGAATATCCCCCTATTATTGACTCAAAAAAGATCAGAAGGAACTTAAACTCATGGATTTAAGCAAAAATCGAATTCCCGACCCTGTAAAAAACATACACATGATTGCCATCTGCGGCACCGGAATGGGAGCACTGGCCAGTATGCTTAAAGATATGGGATTTGAAATAACGGGTTCGGACCAGAAGGTATATCCACCCATGAGCGAATTTCTTTCAAGCAAGGATATCGATGTTACAGAGGGATTCAGCAAAAAAAATGTTGCATACGGCCCGGATCTGGTTATTGTTGGAAACGCTGTGTCAAAAGAGAATCCTGAGGTTGTTGCAATGAATCAAATGGGACTTGAGTTCTGTTCCATGCCCCAGGCGGTGAACCGATTTATTGCATCCGGCAAAAAGCCCCTGGTCATCACCGGTACCCACGGCAAGACCACCACTTCTTCAATTTTAGCCTGGATTCTGTATGAAGCCGGGATGGATCCGACCTTCATGATCGGCGGAATTTTAAAAAACTTTGAAAGCAATTATCGCCTGGGAAGCGGTGAGCACATGGTCATTGAGGGCGATGAATACGATACAGCATTTTTTGATAAAGGCGCAAAGTTTTTGCATTATGACCCATCAATCGCCATATTGACAGGTGTCGAATTTGATCATGCGGATATTTTCAGAGATATTCAACATGTAAAACAAGCCTTTGATGCTTTTATCACCGGTATCTCACCTCAACATACGCTCGTTGCATTTGACGATGATAATAATGTTTCTGATCTTGTCCACGGAAAATCCTGCCAAATGATTAAATACGGTCGAAATGCCGACTCGGTTTGGCGACTGGGTTCCGTCTCTATTCAACAGCCATGGACTTATTTTGACGTTTTAAAGCATGATACGGTTTTTGGAAATTTCAAGACACGGCTGGTGGGAGAACACAACCTGCTGAATGCTTTGTCCGCCATTGCCGTTTCAGACACGCTGACGATACCGGTGAAAGCCGTTGCAAGGGCGTTTGAATCGTTTGAGGGTATCAAGCGGCGTCAGGAAGTGCGCGGTGAGAAATCCGGTATAACGGTTATGGACGATTTTGCTCACCATCCTACGGCGGTGCGTGAGACGCTCCGGGCGGTCAAACCGTTTTATCCAAATGGACGTCTCATCGCCGTATTCGAGCCTCGAACCAATTCCAGCATGCGCAGTATTTTTCAAAACATCTATCCCCTCTCATTCGATGGTGCAGACATTGTCTGCATTCGCCAGCCCTCGCTTTTGGATAAAATTCCGCAAAAAGAACGTTTTTCTTCTCAGCAACTGGTGGATGATCTCAAACGTCAAGGCAAGGATGCGCACTTTTTTCCGGATACGGATGAGATTATTGATTTTCTCGTCTCAAAAGCAACATCCGGGGATCTGGTCCTTGTCATGTCAAACGGCGGATTCGACAATATCCACGAAAGACTATTGAAATCTTTATGAATATTGTTGTGGGGTCGTTTGTGGGTGCATATGGGGTGCAACTGGGTGCAGGGTGTCAAGCTCATCCACTTCCGATTTAAACTGTCCGGGCATCCAATGAGCATATACGTCATAGGTGATTTTTATGCTGCTATG